>JAJDNO010000007.1 GCA_022340615.1 Gallionella sp.
AAACCGTCGACGGGTAGCTTTCCATCTTGATGCCGCCGGGCACGCGCGCCATGAAGTCGCCGAGCGGTTCGCCGAAGTTCAGCAGCTTGCGCAGCTTCATGCCGATCCAGGCCGGGTCGATCACGCGCATGTCCAGGCTCAATACCTTGCACAGTCCGTCCAGTGCGCGCGGATACACACCGGCCAGCCACATCGAGTAGGGGCGGCGCTGGCCGTCCGGCAGCACCAGTTCCTTCAGGCCGAGCACGAAGTCGTCGCCGCTGCCGGCGTTGGAAATGTCCACCGTCCAGCTCATCGTGCCGTCGGTGCCGGTCTTCGGTTCCTTCTTCGCGAACAGCGCGTCCATCATCGGCGTGGTTGCATCCGCGCCGGCTTCCAGCGCGCCGAGTTCCTCGATGCGGTATTTCAGCAGGTGCGCGAACGCGGAGACAAGGCTGGGCATGCGCGTAACGGTGCCGTCGGGCGGCATCGGCATGTCGAACGCGTCGTCGCCGGCGGTCTTCATCAGCATTTCAAGTTTCATCCGCACCCACACCGGATCCTCGGTGCGCATGTCCATGGATAATGATTTCGCCAGTGCGCCGAGTCCGCGCGGCTGCTCGGAGCCGTTCACCCAGACTTCGAACGGGTGGTTGTGGCCGTTGGTGGTGTGCGACACGAACACCACGAAACTGCCGAGCGGATGCTTCACCACCTGCGAGACCCAGCCGGCGCTGCCGTTCGGCAATTCCGGGCGGCCCGGCCAGCGCAGCGAGGCGAGGGCGGGTTTTGGCGTCGCTTCCAGCACGATGCGGCGGTCCTGGTCGAACACGAAATCCTGCGGCTGTTCTTCTGCTTTCTCCGGCTTGGTTTCCGGCGTGACCGACAGCACTGCGCCGAGCACATTGTTCGGGCGGTAGGTCGCGAGGCCTTTCAGGCCGGCCTTCCATGCCTCGGTATAGAGGTTCTTGAAGTCCTCGTAGGGATAGTCCTCGGGCACGTTGACGGTCTTGCTGATCGAGGTGTCGATGAACGGCGCGACGGCGGCGACCATCTTCATGTGGTCGTTTGCGGAAATCTCCAGCGCGGTCACGAACGCGGGCGGCAGGTGTTCCATGTCGCCGCCCATGTGTTTGTACATGCGCCACGCGTGGTCCTCGACCGGGTAATCCTTGGTGCCGCCCTCGGCCATGCGCTTCTTGCGCGTGTAGAACCACGAGAACGGCGGCTCGATGCCGTTCGACGCGTTGTCGGCGAACGCGAGCGAGATCGTGCCGGTCGGCGCGATCGACAGCAGGTGGCTGTTGCGGATGCCGTGTTCGCGGATCTTGTTCTTGATCGGCTCGGGCAGGCGCGACGCGAAGCGCGGCGCGGCGAGGTACTGGTCGGCATCCAGCAGCGGGAATGCGCCGCGTTCCTGTGCCAGTTCCACCGACGCGAGATACGCCTCGTCGCGCATTACGCGGGTGATGTCGCGGGCGAATGCGCGCGCGGCGTCGGTGTCGTAGCGCAGGCCCAGCATCACCAGCGTGTCGCCCAGGCCGGTGAAGCCCAGCCCGACGCGGCGCTTGTTCTGCGCTTCCAGCTGCTGCTCCGGCAGCGGCCATGCGGTCACGTCCAGCACGTTGTCGAGCATGCGCACCGCGGTGCGCACCAGTTTTTTGAACGGTTCCTGGTCGAAACTGGCGTTCGCCGCGAACGGGTTCTTGACCATCCGGGTCAGGTCGATCGAGCCGAGGCAGCAGCAGCCGTAAGGCGGCAGCGGCTGTTCCGCGCAGGGATTGGTTGCCTCGATCACTTCGCAATAGGACAGGTTGTTGTCGCGGTTCATCAGGTCGATGAACAGCACGCCCGGCTCGGCGTGGTCGTAGGTGCTTTCCATGATCTGCTTCCACAGGTCGGTGGCCTGCACCTTGCGGTATACCCACTTGCCGTCGGCGCGCTGGGTTGCACCCTGCGCCTTCAGCGCTTCGGAAGGTTCGGCGCTGTGCACCAGTTCGAACGCGAGGTTGTTTTCGACCGCGTGCATCAGTTCGTCGGTCACGCCGACCGAGATGTTGAAGTTGCGCAGGTCGCCCTGGTCCTTCGCGTGGATGAAACGCTCGATGTCGGGATGGTCGCAGCGCAGCACGCCCATCTGCGCGCCGCGACGCGCGCCGGCCGATTCCACGGTCTCGCAGGAACGGTCGAACACGCGCATGTAGGAGAGCGGGCCGCTGGCGCGCGAGTTGGTGCCCTTGACCTGGGCGCCCTCGGGGCGGATCGACGAGAAATCGTAGCCGACGCCGCCGCCGCGCCGCATGGTTTCGGCGGCCTGCTGCAATGCGTCATAAATGCCTGGCTTGCCGTCGGTGATCCCGGAGATCGCGTCGCCGACCGGCTGCACGAAACAGTTGATCAGGGTTGCCTGGTTGGTCAGACCGGCTGCGGAATTGATGCGGCCGGCGGGCACGAAGCCGTCTTCCTGCGCGCGGAAGAACACTTCTTCCCAGTGCTCGCGCTGTTCCGGGTTTTCCGCCTTGGCCAGGCCGCGCGCAACGCGGCGGCGCACGTCCTGGACCGAGTGTTCGTCGGGTTCGGCGTATTTTTCCAGCAGTACTTCGGTGCTGATCTCCTGGGTCATCGCTGCGGCTCCTTGGGTGGCGCCATTTTCCGCCTTTTTGTTGGCGAGATCGCTGATTATTTGCTGCGCGGAAACCGGATTTTCGGAATTGCCTGTATTGGAAGATGAGTGGGGAACGCTTTCAGTTTCAAGCACGATAATGACTCCCTTGGTTGCGTGGGATACTTGGTCCCGGAAAAACAAAAAACCACTATAGGTAGTGGTCTGCCGTTGAATTTCGACTAATTGTAGGATGCAGGACTATTTTTGCAAGCGAAAATTTTGGGCTATTTTTTTTGGCTTGGATCAACAATAACTTAGCCGGAAAAATAAATTTCAGGGCATGCAACTTGCTGAGCGGCCGGCAAATTGCTGGCGGTCGATTATGCCCCGAAATAGTGCAGATTGGTTCCGCTCAAGCCGGATTTCCCAGCAAGTTGACCAGTCCGTCCAGCCCGGAGAAGTTCAGCGAGTAGCTGGCCTGTTCGCGTACCACCGGCTTGGCGTGGTAGGCGACGCTGATGCCGGCCTGCGCCATCATCTTCAGGTCGTTCGCGCCGTCGCCCATCGCAATGACCTGCCCGGGCCGCAGCTTCAGCTCGTCGCGGGTCCGGGCCAGCCAGTCGGCCTTGCCCTGCGCATCGAAGACCTTGCCCAGCACCCTGCCGGTCAGTTTGCCGTTGGCGATTTCCAGCGTGTTGGCGTGGGTGTAGTCCAGCCCCAGCCTGGCCTTGAGGCGCTCGGTGAAGAACACGAAGCCGCCGGATACCAGCATCGTCCTGATGCCGGCCGCCTTCAGTCTGGCCAGCATGGCTTCGGCGCCGGGATTGAGCTGCAGGCGTTCGTCGTAGACGCGCTGCAGCGCGGCTTCATCCAACCCCTCGAGCAGCGCGACGCGGCGGCTCAGGCTCTCGGCGAAGTCGATCTCGCCGCGCATCGCCGCCTCGGTGATCGTCGCGACCTGCGGTTTCAGCCCCTGCATGTCGGCGATCTCGTCGATGCATTCGATCGAGATCAGCGTCGAATCCATGTCCATCACCAGCAGCCCGAAATCCGCCAGCCTGCGTTCGGGTGGCACGAAACCGTAATCAAGGCGGTTTGCGATGCAGTAGGGCGCGATTCCGTCATGCGCCTGCGCAGCGGTCAGGCGCCACGCGTTTTCGGAGATCTGCACTCTTTGTTTGCTCCGCGACAATTTGCCGAGATGGTCGAGATGCGTGGCGGCGACGGGGAGTGCGGACTGGATGACGAGGTTCATGGTTCGGCAAGTAACAAAAAATTAATGTAGGGCATCTCAGCGGCTATGCTGGTGTATTCTAATTCAATTCGCGTTTCGGCCATGCATGACATGAACGGTGAATCTTCAAGTAATCAGCTGCGGCTGCGCGGTCGGCAGGGGCTTCGTGTTAGAATGCGCCCCTTTTTTGATTTTCGTGGAGAGTTATATGTTTATCACTAATGCCTATGCAGAAGCAGCCGCGGCCTCGCCGGAAGGCGGGATCATGAATTTCCTGCCGCTGATCGCACTGATCGCGGTGTTCTATTTCCTGATATTGCGCCCGCAAAGCAAACGCGCCAAGGAACAGAAGGCAATGATTTCAGCATTGCAGCGCGGCGATGAGGTTTCCACGGTCGGCGGAGAAGTGGGCACCGTCAGCAAGGTATACGAACAATATGTCGGAGTGGAAATCGCCGAGAACGTCGAAGTGAAGGTGCTCAAGAGCGCGGTTCAGAGCGTGCTGCCAAAGGGAACGATCAAGTCAATCAAGTAGTCAACACCCCAAAATCCCGGATTCGTATGCCGGTCGGGCACGTACGCAGTTATCAGAGGGCGTCATGAACCAATATCCATTGTGGAAATATCTGCTGATCCTGGCAGCATTGCTGGCCGGATTGATTTATACCCTGCCGAACTTTTACGGCGAATCCCCCGCGGTGCAGGTCTCGCCGCTGCATTCCAACCTGAAGGCGGATGCAGCGCTGCAGGCTCGCGTCGACAGCATCCTGAAGGCGGCCAGCCTGAATCCGGAGCTGTTGATGCTGGAAGACAACAGCGTCAAGGCACGCTTTGCCAGCACCGACGACCAGCTGAAAGCCAAGGATGTGCTGGCAGCGAAGCTGAGTGACGATTACGTGGTTGCGCTGAATCTGCTGCCGCGCTCGCCGCGCTGGCTGACCGATCTGCATGCGCTTCCGATGTATCTGGGTCTGGACCTGCGCGGCGGTGTGCACTTCCTGCTGCAGGTGGACATGAAGGCGGCGCTGAACAAGTCACTGGATTCAGCCACCGAAGACATCCGCACCACGCTGCGCGACAAGGATATCCCGTATGCCGGCGTGGACCGCGACGGAGACCAGCTGGTGGTGAAGTTCCGCGACGCGGATGCGCGCAGCAAGGGCGAAGACGAAATCAAACAGCGTTATTCGGACTACGTTCTGAACGACCAGGATGAAGGCAAGGAATTTCACCTGCTCGTCTCGCTCAAGCCGGAAGCAGCGAAACGCATCGAACAATCTGCGGTGCAGCAGAACCTGCTCACCCTGCGCAACCGGGTGAACGAACTCGGCGTGGCCGAGCCGGTGATCCAGCAGGAGGGCGCGGATCGCGTGGTGGTGCAGTTGCCCGGCGTGCAGGACACCGCGCGCGCGAAGGAGATTCTGGGGCGCACCGCAACGCTGGAAGTGCGCATGGTGGATGAAACCCGCCAGCCCACGCCTGGTGCGCCGCCGCCATTCGGGGACGACGAGTTCAAGGACCGCGAGGGCAGGCCGCTGCTGGTCAAGAAGCGGGTGATCCTCACCGGCGACCGCATCAACGATGCGCAACCCGGTTTCGACAGCCGCACCAACGAACCTTCGGTCAACATCAATCTGGATGCCGTGGGTGCGAGACTGTTCAAGGATGCGACGCGCGAGAATGTCGGCAAGCGCATGGCGATCATCCTGTTCGAGAAGGGCAAGGGACAAATCGTGACCGCGCCGGTGATACGCGAAGAGATCGGCGGCGGCCGCGTGCAGATCAGCGGTTCGATGAGTACACAGGAGGCACAGGATACTGCGCTGCTGCTGCGCGCCGGTGCACTGGCGGCGCCGATGCAGATCATCGAAGAGCGCACCGTCGGTCCCAGCCTGGGTGCGGAAAACATCACGCGCGGCTTCAATTCCACGAAGATCGGTTTCATCATGGTTGCGGTCTTCATGATCGCCTATTACCTGATGTTCGGCGTGATCTCGATGCTGGCACTGGCGTCCAACCTGCTGTTGCTGATCGCGCTGCTGTCGATGCTGCAGGCCACGCTGACCCTGCCCGGCATGGCAGGTATTGCGCTGACGCTGGGTATGGCGATCGATGCGAACGTGCTGATCAACGAGCGTATCCGCGAGGAGCTGCGCAACGGCGTCACGCCGCAGGCCGCGATACATGCCGGTTACGACCGGGCATTCGCGACCATCCTGGACTCCAACGTGACGACCTTCATCGCCGGGATCGCGCTGTTCATGTTCGGCTCTGGTTCGATCAAGGGATTCGCGGTGGTGCTGTGCCTGGGCATCCTGACTTCGATGTTCAGCGCGGTGCTGATTTCACGCGCGATCGTGAATCTGGTTTACGGCCGCAAACCCAGACTTGCCAAAGTGGCGATAGGTTAAGGAAAAAGACATGGAATTTTTCAGGATCAAGCACGACATCCCGTTCATGAGCTATGGGCGGTATACCACCTCGATTTCGCTGGTCACTTTTCTGTTCGCGGTTTTCTTTCTGGCCACCAAGGGCCTGAATTTCGGCGTCGATTTCACCGGCGGTAC
Source organism: Gallionella sp. (assembly GCA_022340615.1). Classification (GTDB taxonomy): domain Bacteria; phylum Pseudomonadota; class Gammaproteobacteria; order Burkholderiales; family Gallionellaceae; genus Gallionella. Next base: position 6,386 of record JAJDNO010000007.1, read on the forward strand.
GGTGATGGAAATGCATTACGCGCAGTCGGCCGACCTGAACAAGGTGCGCGCGCAACTCGCAGCGAGCGGCCTGAAAGAGGCGATGGTGCAGAATTTCGGTACCAGCTATGACGTGCTGATACAGGTGCCGGCCAAGGAAAGCGCGACCGGCTCCAAGATCAGCGACCAGGTTCTGGCCACCTTGCGCAAGGAGGACAGCAGCGTGCAAATGCGCCGCGTGGAATTCGTGGGACCGCAGGTTGGCAAGGACCTGATCAACAACGGCGAGCTGGCGCTGCTGCTGGTGTCGATGGGCATCGTCGGCTATCTGTGGCTGCGCTTTGAGTGGAAATTCGGCCTTGCCGCGATCATCGCCAACCTGCATGACGTGGTGATCATCCTCGGGTTCTTCGCGTTCTTCCAGTGGGAATTTTCGCTGTCCGTTCTGGCGGCGGTTCTGGCGGTGCTGGGCTATTCGGTGAACGAGTCGGTGGTGGTGTTCGACCGTATTCGCGAAAACTTCCGCACCATGCGCAAGTCCGAGGTCTCGCACATCATCGACAATGCGATCACCCGCACCATGTCACGCACGATCATCACACACGGCTCTACTCAGATGATGGTAGGCGCGATGCTGTTCCTGGGCGGCGAGACACTGCACTATTTTGCGATGGCGCTGACCATCGGCATCCTGTTCAGCATCTACTCGTCGGTGCTGGTTGCCAGCCCGCTGCTGATGATGTTCGGCGTTTCGCGCGAGGATTTCATCAAGCCGGAAAAGGTAGAGACCGATGGAATACTGCCTTAGGTAGCCCCTGATCAAGCCGGCCACTATCCGTACCTAATCAGGGATTCCTGAATGCTTGCTGCATTATTCGACATCGTCATGCACCTCGATGCGCACCTGCTGGCGCTTACCCAGCAGTACGGCATCTGGGTATATGCAATCCTGTTCCTGATCATCTACAGCGAGACCGGCCTGGTGGTCGCGCCATTCCTGCCCGGCGATTCGCTGCTGTTCGTGGCCGGCGCGCTGTGCGGCATGGGCGCACTGCAACTGGAGTGGCTGGTGCCGCTGCTGGTGCTTGCGGCGTTTTGCGGCGACAACACCAACTACTGGATCGGCCGGCTGGTCGGGATCAGCCTGCTCAAACACGCCGGCGAGAAGCTGATCAGGCGCGAGTACATCGACAAGACTCACTCCTTTTACGAGCGGCATGGCGGCAAGACCGTGATTCTTGCGCGCTTCCTGCCGATCATTCGCACCTTCGCGCCGTTCGTGGCGGGCATCGGCATCATGCACTACCGCAAGTTCGTGCTGTTCAGCGCGCTGGGCAGCGTGGCGTGGATATCCAGCCTGAGCGTGGCCGGCTATCTGTTCGGCAACATCCCGGTGGTGAAGGACAACCTGACCCTGATCATTCTCGGCATCGTGGTGATTTCATTGATCCCTGCCGCGGCAGAATTCATCCGGCGCCTCGCCAGGCAGGCCTGAGACGGCTACGGCACCCGGTTGCGGCACTCCTGGCCCGATGACCGTTGCGTTTTTCCATTTGCATCCGCGCCGGTAATCCCGCGCAATAGAGCAAACAGAGAGTGGAGTAGCGATGACAAAGCGGTGGATAGTCTTGCTATTGGCCAGCATCAGCGCCGTTGCGGAGCCGGTCACGGCTGCCGCAGACACGATACCCGATTACAGCACAACCCTGACCGGCAACTGGGGCGGCACGCGCAGCGCGATGCACAATGCGGGTTACGACTGGGAAATCGTCTACAAACTCGATTTGCTCGGCCAGGTCTCCCGGCCTGCGGATAAAGCCTACGGCCTGGACAACCTCGATATCAAACTTGCGTTGGACGGCGAAAAGATCGCCGGCATGGCCGGAAGCAGCGCGCTGCTGTATGTGCTGAGCAATCGCGGCGGCAAGCCGTCTGCGCTGGCTGGTCATAGCGCCGGTGTGGACAACATCGAAACGCCCGAGGACGCGAATACCACCAAGCTGTACCAGGCCTGGGTGCAGCAAAACTTCCTTCAGGACCGGCTGTCGGTGCTGGCCGGACTGTATGACCTGAATTCGGAATTTTACGTGACCGAATCGGCGTCTATATTCATCCAGCCGGTTTACGGTATCGGTGCTGAACTGGCCGGCACCGGCCAGAACGGCCCGTCGATTTTTCCGACCACCTCGTTCGGGATGCGCGTGAAGGCGCAGGCGGGCGGATACTATCTGCAGGCTGCGGTTCTGGACGGAGTGCCGGGCGATCCGAACAACCCCCATGGCACGCACATACAATTCAACAAGGGGGATGGCGCGCTGGATGTGCTCGAAGGATCGGTCCCGCTTGGCGCGTCGGAAGATGCGCCCGACAACAGGCTGTCGCTGGGTGTCTGGCAATATACCGCCCGCTTCGACGACCTGGTCGATGTCGATGCCGGCGGAAATCCGGTCAAGCGGCTCAGCCATGGCGGCTATGCGATGCTGGAGAAAGTGCTGCGCGAACCGGGCAGCGATCAGGCAGGCATCAGCGGCTTTGTCCGGGCCGGAAAAAACGATGGCGACACCACCCAGTTCGATATGACATGGAATGCCGGACTGGTGTTTTCGGGGCTGCTGCCCGGCCGCGACCAGGATCAGTTCGGCATCGCCTATGCACAGGAACGCAACGGCGAGAAATGGCGTATTTTTTCCGGCAACCCGGTTGTTTTCGAAAGATCGCTGGAGATGACCTGGCGTTACGTCGCGACGCCGGCGGTGGTATTGCAGCCGGATGCGCAGTACCTGATCAGCCACGGCAGCGACCCGGCCCTGGACAGGAACTGGTGGCTGGGCATTCGTGTGGAGATATCGCTATAAGGACAGGTGGCGATGTTTAACCGAAACGACCGGTAATGTAGTCCTCGGTTTCCTTGCGCTTCGGATTGGTGAACACGTTGCTGGTTTCGCCGAGCTCGATCAGGTCGCCCATGTACATGTACGCCGTATAGTCGGAGATGCGCGCGGCCTGCTGCATGTTGTGGGTCACGATCACGATGGTGAAGTCTTCCTTCAGTTCGTCGACCAGTTTCTCGATATGCGCCGTGGAGATCGGATCGAGCGCGGAAGTCGGCTCGTCGAGCAGCAGTATCTCGGGCTTGACCGCAATCGCGCGCGCGATGCACAGGCGCTGCTGCTGGCCGCCGGACAGTCCGGTTCCGCTTTGTTTGAGCTTGTCCTTGACTTCGGTCCACAGCGCGGCCTTGCGCAGCGCCCACTCCACACGGACTTCCATGTCGTGCCTGCTGAGGTTTTCATACAGCTTCACGCCGAACGCGATGTTGTCGTAGATTGACATCGGGAAAGGGGTGGGTTTCTGGAAAACCATGCCGATTTTTGCGCGCAGCATGTTCAAATCCTGCTTGCTGTCCAGGATATTCGCACCGTCCAGCATGATTTCGCCGGTGGCTTTCTGCTTCGGGTAGAGCTGATACATTCGGTTGAAAGTGCGCAGCAGAGTGGACTTGCCGCAGCCGGACGGTCCAATGAAGGCGGTCACCATTTTTTCCGCAATGCTCAGGTTGATGTCCTTCAGCGCGCGGAATTTCCCGTAATAGAAATTCAGGTCCTTGATGACGATTTTCGGATTCACGACGACTTCTATGTCCATATTCATTTCACGCCTTGTTGATGTTCGGATTATGGCCGGTTAATGGGTTGTGGCGCTCTGCCGGAACAGCACCCGAGCCACGATATTGAGTGTCAGCACGCTGGCGGTGATCAGCAGCGCGCCTGCCCAGGCCAGATTTTGCCAGTCATCGTAGGGGCTCATCGCGAACTGGAATATCACCACCGGCAAATTGGCCATGGGCTGGTTCAGGTCCTTGCTCCAGAACTGGTTGTTCAGCGCGGTGAACAACAGCGGTGCGGTTTCGCCGCTGATGCGCGCGACCGCGAGCAATACCCCGGTAATGATGCCGGCGCGCGCGGCGCGCAGCGTGATGAAATTGATCACCTTCCATTGCGGTGCGCCAAGTGCCGCAGCGGCTTCGCGCAGGGTGCTGGGAACCAGCTTCAGCATGTTTTCGGTGGTGCGGATCACGACCGGGATCACCAGTATCGCCAGTGCGAATGCGCCCGCCCATCCTGAGAAGTGTTTGACCCTGATTACATAGACTTCATAGACGAACAGCCCGATCACGATGGATGGTGCCGACAGCAGCACGTCGTTGATGAAGCGGGTGACCGGGGCCATCCAGCCGCGTTGGCCGAATTCGGCCAGATAGGTGCCGGCGAGTATGCCGATCGGTGTGCCGATCAGGATGCCGAACACCGTCATCAACACGCTGCCCGCGATTGCGTTGAGCAGCCCGCCCGCATTGCCCGGAGGCGGGGTCATTTGAGTAAACACAGCAGGGGTGAGCGAGGGCAGCCCATGAACCAGCAGGGTCAGCAGTATCCAGCATAACCAGAACAGGCCGAACAGCATCGCCAGTACCGAGATCGAGAGTCCCACCGCATTGGTGATGCGGCGACGCGTATACAGGCTGGGCAGGATTCTCATGAGGCCTGCCCTTCGCGTTTGCCGAGTCGGTACAGCATGAAGCGGGCAATCGACAGCACCACGAAGGTAATGAAGAACAGGATCAGGCCGAGCTCGATCAGCGACGAGGTGTAGAGAGCGCCGACGGCCTCGTTGAATTCGTTGGCGAGCGCCGATGAAATGCTGTTGCCGGGCATCAGCAGTGACTTGTTCAGGTCGTGCGAATTGCCGATCACGAAAGTGACGGCCATGGTTTCACCGAGCGCGCGCCCGAGTCCGAGCATGATGCCGCCGGCCACACCGACTTTGGTGTAGGGCAGAACCACCTGCCACATCACTTCCCAGGTGGTCGCGCCAACCGCATAGGCCGACTCCTTGAGCATCGACGGCACCACGTCGAAAACGTCGCGCATCACCGAAGCGATGAACGGGATCACCATGATCGCGAGAATGATGCCGGCGGTCAGCAGACCGATACCCATCGGCGGGCCGGAAAAAAACGGCCCGATCAGGGGCAGGGAACCGACATGCCGGTTCAGCCATGGCTCGACGTGGTCGGCGAACATCGGTGCGAATATGAACAGCCCCCACATGCCGTAAATGATGCTGGGGATGCCGGCCAGCAGCTCGATCGCGATGCCGAGCGGGCGGCGCAGAAAGCGCGGAGAGAGTTCGGTCAGGAACAGCGCGATACCGAAACTGACCGGAATCGCAATGAACAGCGCGATGCCGGAAGTAACCAGCGTGCCGAATACCGGGATCAGTGCGCCAAAGTTGTCGTTGACCGGGTCCCATTTGGTACTGGTCAGAAAACCGAAGCCAAAAGCATGGATGGCGGGCATGCTGCCTTCCACCAGCGAAACGATGATCGCAGCCAGCAGTGCCAGCACGGCGAATGCGCAGAAACGCGTCAGGCTCCTGAATGACAGATCGAATAATGCCTGTCGTTTGAGGCTCGCTTCGTGTGAGAAGATCATCATGGTCGACTGTTCTGGTTAAATGATGCCGCGGCAAAAACACAACGGGGGCATAAGCCCCCGCGATTATAACTTATGGGTGTGCTGTGTCAGCCACGTCCCGGATTTATTTCCAGACGGGCTTTCCTGCTGCAGTCTTGATCTGTGCGGCCCATTCTTTATGGATCATTTTAATCAGGCTCTTCGGCAATGGGACGTAATCCAGATCCGAAGCCATTTTGCTTCCATGCTCGTAGGCCCATGCAAAGAACTTGAGTACTTCCCTGGCCGTTGCGGGCTTGTCCTGAATCTTGTACATCAGGATGAACGTTGCACCGGCGATCGGCCAGCTTTTTGCGCCGGGTTGATCGGTCAGCAGCAGGTAGAACCCGGGTGCCTTGTTCCACTCCGCGCCGGCTGCAGCGGCCTGGAATGCGGACGCCTCTGGCTCAACGAAATGACCGTCGCGATTCTTCAGCGAAACATGGTTCATGTGGTTCTGCAGCGCATAGGCATACTCGACATAGCCGATGGAACCCTTGATGCGCTGCACATAGGAAGCAACGCCTTCATTGCCCTTGCCGCCGGTGCCGGCTTTCCATGCCACCGAAGTACCCACGCCGACGCTGGATTTCCATTCCGGGCTGACCTTGGACAGGTAGTTGGTGAAAATGAAGCTGGTGCCGGAACCATCGGAGCGGTGCACAACTGTGATGTCCTGGTCGGGCAGTTTGATATCCTTGTTTAATGCTGCGATTGCCGGGTCATTCCACTTGGTGATCTTGCCCAGGTAGATGTCTGCCAGTGTCGCACCGTCCAGTTTCAGCGAGCCGGACGCGATGCCTTCGAGATTGACGACCGGAACCACACCGCCGATCACGGTCGGGAATTGCATCAGCCCCTTTTCTTTCAGAACCTCCGGCTTGAGAGGCATGTCGGATGCGCCGAAGTCTACGGTCTTGGCGCCGATCTGCTTGATGCCGCCACCGGAACCGATGGACTGGTAATTCAGGCCTATACCGGTATTGGACTTGTACGCAGCAGCCCATTTGGAATATACCGGGTAAGGGAAAGTGGCGCCTGCGCCGGTGATGTCGGTAGCCTGGCTTGCTCCTGCGTAAACCACTGCCGCGGTCGCTGCAATACCGATCAAGAATTGTTTCAGTTTGCTGTTCATTTGTATCTCCAGTTGGGTAACTGCCGGGTTGAGTAACTGCCGCGATTCTTGAACACGTATTATTGCTGCGACGCTTTTATTGCAGCTCCGATGTTAGGGATGAAATATTACAGGAATATTACAGTTTGCTTGCAGCTTCGTATCAGCCGGATTTGGCTATGACGCAGGGCGGGTTTCAGGGCGGCGCGTGCGAGTCATCGCCTGCTTCGCGTGGTCTCCGACTTGATCCTGTCGAAGCGCGACAGGGGCAGGTTGGTTATTTTGCGAGTATCCGGGCCGTGACAGCTATCCGTTTCGTTTTATCACCTATACGTTCGAGCTCGATGTCGTACTGCTTCAGGCAGCTCGCAGTTCCCGGTCATTTTCAGTTTGAGAGTTTGAGGTGCCCTGCCACTCGATCAATTCCAGCCGGCCACCCAGGTGTTCGACTATTGCGGTGCAGCTATCCACCCAGTCACCGCAATTGACATAAAGCAGATCGCCGACATCCTTGATGGCGGCACTGTGAATGTGGCCGCAGATCACGCCATTCAGCCCGCGATCCCTTACCGAATGGATAACCGAGTCTTCGAAATCGAATACGAATGAGACTGCGGACTTGACCTTGCGCTTGGCGTATCCGGCAAGTGACCAGTAGCCGCCGATGTGCAGGGTACGGCGCCACCAGGACAACCATCCGTTGATGCGCACCAGCAGGTCGTAGCCGACGTCGCCCAGAACGGCCACCCAGCGATGGTGCCGGATTACCTGGTCGAACTGGTCGCCGTGGGTCAGCAACAGACGCTTGCCGTCCGCGGTTTCGTGAAGCCATTCGTACGAGATCAGGATGTCCCCGAATGATGTGCCGCAATATTCCCGCAGCACTTCGTCGTGGTTGCCGGGAATGAAGACCACCTTTTCGCCGTGCCGAGCACGGCGCAGGATTTTCTGCACGACCGTGTTCTGTTTTTGCGACCACTGTATGCTGCGCCCCATGGACCAGAAATCGATGATGTCGCCGAGCAGAAACAGGTGATCGCTTTCATACTCTCGCAGGAAATCCAGCAATCGGTCCGCCTGGCAACCGCGCGTGCCCAGATGGATGTCCGAGAGGAAAATTGAACGTACTTTCACGCCGCCAGATTAGTCCGGCAGCGTGACGCTTTCGTTAATTATTTATTGCATTACTGTTGCAATCGGATCAATCGCGATGTCGGCCTGGTTGATGGATTCTCGTCGCATCGGATTCGAGACCGCTGCGAGGAATATTTCAATTGCATGGGCTATACAAAAAAGCTAATCTCTATATATAACGAAATCATTATCCGGCATGAATATCGTCAGACATGTTCGGTTAGACTGATCGAAACCAGCAAAGCAATTACAGGGACGGAAAGTGCAATGACGAAAGCCAGCAAGCCAGACTATTTAGCCAAGGTCAAAGAATTATCCAGGATCGAAATCGAGCGATTGCTGTCCAGAATGGGCGGAAAACTGGACCGCCGGATGGAGAAGGGCAAGTTGAGCCAGGAAGAAGCCCTGGCCAAACAGCTGGAACTGGAAGACGAGCAGCTTCAGGCGTGGCGCAAGGTTATGTACAGCCTGAAGAAGAAAGAAGAAGCCAAGCTGGCAAAAGAAGCCAGAAAAAAAGAAAAGGCCAAGACGCCTGCAAAGAAAGCCAAGACAACCGAGAAAGAAAAGCCGGCGGCAAAGGCCAAAACTGCAACCAAGACCAAGGCACCCGCCAAACGCAAGGCTGCGGCGAAGAAGGCCTAGGCCAGGCCGGTTTCCACTCATTCTTCTTTTGTTGTGTGCCCGATCCGGACGCACAGCAAACCTTTGAGCATCAAATGCCAGGATTCAGCGCGAGGATGTCCAGCCATCATTGAAATCTGTGCAGCGTTCCGCTAGCAGCAAGCGTCATCCCGGATTCGTGTCCGTTGCCGGCTGCAGGTTAGCTGTGCCTGGATGCGGCTCCTGTCTGGATGCCAGGTTTGCCAGCGCTTCCTCGAATTCATCCACGATGTTTTGCCAGTCGAGCTTCAGCATGGTCTGGTGTGCATATCCGCGCATTCTCTCGATACCAGCATGATCATTTGCCAGTCGGCATGCAACTTTTACGAACTGATCCGCATTGCCGTACTCGGCGTGCAATCCGTTCTCGCCATCCACGATATGTTCGGCGGCTGCGGCATAGCGGTAGGCAACCACGGCAAGCCCGCTGGCCATCGCTTCCACGGTCACGTTTCCGTAGGTTTCAGTCATGCTCGGGAACAGGAAGATATCGCCTGAGGCGTAATGCGCAGCCAGATCCTCGCCGGTCCGCATGCCGGCGAAAATATATTCCGGATTCTGCCGCTGCAATTCCGCGCGTACCGGGCCGTCCCCGACCATGACCAGCTTCAGTTTGGGATTGACTGCCTGCATCGCCTTGAAGGTGCGCAGCACCAGCGGCAGGTTCTTTTCGGCCGAGATGCGGCCCACATAAATGACCGCCAAGTCGTCATCCGCAAGCAGCCCCCATTGCGCGCGCAATTTCCTGCTGCGCTTGCCGGGATGGAACAGTGCGGTTTCCACGCCGCGCGCGACGACCTGCAGTTTCTGGTACCCCTCCTTTTTGAGCGTGTCGCGCAATTCGTTGGTCGGGACCAGCGTGGCGTCGGTGCGGTTGTGCAGATTGCGCAGATAGCCAGCAACGGTCTTTTGCAGCCAGCCGAAGCCGTAATGTTTGCTGTAACTGTGGAAATTGGTATGAAAGTCGCTGCTGACCGGGATGCCGAGTTTGCGAGCGGCGGACAGGGCTGAAGAACCGAGCGGTCCTTCGGTGACCAGATGGACCACGTCGGGGCGCTGGCTGGTCCAGAGTCTGATCAGCCGCTGTCTGGCCGGAAGCCCCAGTTTCAGGCCCTGATAGCGTGGAATCGGGAAGCCGCGCACCAGAACTTCCTGCAGATTGGCCTCCTGTTTTGCGCTGTCCTGCGGGTTCTGGCGCGGACGCACCAGTTCGACCACATGCTTCTGGCGCAAGCCCTCCACCATGCGGCTGATGGTCATCGCCACGCCGTTTATTTCAGGCGGATAGGTTTCGGTCACGACCGCGATACGCAGCTTACGTTCTGACATGGTTTCCCCTCTGGTATTGGACATTCATCGCGAGCACTCTCGCACTTGAACAAGAAGTTTTGATGAAGGATTTGTGATGGATTTGTGACGATATCAATCCAGCAGGACCAGCAGCCATATCAGCAACACGTTCAGCAAACTCAGCAATACGGCTGCGCTGCCGATGTCCTTGGCGCGCTTCGCGAGCTTGTGCTGGTCCAGCGAGGTGTGGTCGACGGCAGCTTCCACCGCCGAATTGAGCAGTTCGACGATCAGTACCAGCAACACGCTGGCGATCATCAGCGCCTTGCCGACGCTGTGAACCGGCAGCAGTATCGCTGCAGGAATCAGGATGCATGCCAGCAGCACTTCCTGGCGGAATGCATCCTCGTGGCGAAACGCGGCGCGCAATCCGGCCAGCGAGTAGAACAGAGCGTTCCAGAGGCGCTTCAGGCCGGTCTTTCCTTTATATGGGCTTTCCATTGCTATCCTGTAATTGTGATGAGTGGATACCCGCGTTGCGAGCCATGGGAGAATATGTCATGAGTATTTCAGTTTGGTTACGGCACTGGACGCGGCGAGTCCGTTAAAACAGCGAAAATTCAGGTTGAATATTCCGGTCGACTTCGGTAAAATCCGCGCTCTTTTGAAATTGGTTGGAGTTGAGCTATGGCACGTGTATGTCAAGTCACCGGAAAAGCCCCGATGAGCGGGAACAACATTTCCCACGCAAATAACAAAACAAAGCGCCGCTTTTTGCCGAATCTGCAGCGTCGCCGTTTCTGGGTTGAATCCGAAAACCGCTGGATCAGCCTGCGCCTGACCAATGCAGCTTTGCGCACCATCGACAAGAACGGCATCGACGCGGTGCTGTCCGAAATGCGCGCCCGCGGCGATAAAATCTAAGGAGCCCGAAATGCGCGAAAAAATCAAACTCGAATCCAGTGCCGGTACTGGTCATTTCTATACCGCGACCAAGAACAAGAAGACGATGCCGGAAAAGATCGAAATCAAGAAATACGATCCCAAGGTTCGCAAGCATGTGATGTACAAGGAAACCAAGCTGAAGTAATTCAGGCTGGCTTTGCTGTGCAAATAAAAACCCGCGAAAGCGGGTTTTTATTTGCCGTATTTCCCGGATCTGCACCGTCATGCAGTGGCGGTACAGAATTGCAGGGGAACAATCCTTTATTCAGGCATCTTCAAGCAGATATCGCCTGCATACCCTCGCGATAGGCTTCGGCCTGCTCTGCTGCCCGCCTGCGTTCCTGGCGGCTCATCCACAGGCTGCCGGCGACCACTCCGACCGACACCACTGCCACGGTGATTGTCGCAATCGCATTCACGGTCGGGTCGAGCCCCAGGCGCGCGCGCGACAGGATGACCAATGGCAGGGTCGACGAACCCGGTCCGGAGAGAAAGGCGGTGGTGACCACATCGTCCAGAGATATTGTAAAGGTCAGCAGCCAGGCAGCCATCAGCGATTGCGCGATCATCGGCAGCGTGACCAGGTAAAACACCTGAAAGGGTTTGCAGCCAAGATCCATCGCCGCTTCCTCCAGCGATTTATCCATTTCCAGCAAGCGCGACTGGATGACGACCGCGGCATAGGACAGGCCGAATGTGGTATGACCGATCCAGATCGTGAAAATGCCGCGTTCGGGCATGCCGATCAAACGTTCGCACATCACGAAAAAGAGCAGCAGCGACAAGCCGGTGATGACCTCGGGTACAACCAGCGGTGCATTGATGTGGGCAAAGAAAGTGGTGCGCCCGAAGAATGACTTGTAGCGCACCATTGCGAACGCAGCGAACATCCCGAGCACGACCGAAGCCGTGGCGGTCATCAGTGCAATCTTCATCGACAGGAAGAATCCGTTCACGACTTCGCTGTCATGGATGATCACGCCATACCATTTGAAACTGAAGCCGCCCCACAGGGTTACCATCTTCGATTCGTTGAAAGAGAAGATAATCAGCGTCAGGATCGGCACGTAGAGAAACAAGTATCCTGCGGTCAGCCAGATTTTACCGAGTCGGCTATTCATGATTTCATAATCCCCTTGCGCCGCCGGAATCAGACTGAAATTTGTTGAAGATCGCCAGAGGGATCAGAATCAGGACGACCATGCTCACTGCTACCGCCGATGCCATTGCCCAGTCGTTGTTGCTGAAGAACTCGTCCCAGAGCACGCGTCCTATCATCAGCGTGCTCGGCCCGCCCAGCAGTTCCGGAATCACGTACTCGCCGACGCTCGGGATGAATACCAGCATCGATCCCGCGACGATGCCGTTTTTCGACAAGGGGACGGTCACCAGCCAGAAGGCTTTCCACGGTGTAGCGCCCAGATCCTTGGCAGCCTCGAGCAAACGCAAATCCATCTTCACCAGCGTCGCATAGACGGGCAGGATCATGAACGGTATATAGGTGTACACCATGCCTATCGTCATGGAAAATCCGGTGTACATCATCTTGATCGGGTCGTGAATGATATGCAGCCAGATCAGCACGTTGTTGATCACGCCATTGTCGTCGAGCAGCCCTTTCCATGCATAGACGCGCAGCAAATAGGAGGTCCAGAACGGCAGTGACACCATCATCAGCAGGGCGGGCCGCATTGTGGCTGGCGATCTCGCCATGAAATAGGCAAATGGGTAGCCGATGATCAGGCAGATCAGCGTGTTAATTACCGCAAACTTGATCGAAGACAAGTAGGTCTCGATGTACAGCGGATCCGTCGTCAGGAAGATGTAATTCGACAGCTTGATCTTGAGCTCGAAGATGCCATTGGCATAACTGGTCAGGTCCTGGAAATGAATGCCCAGCGCATCCGTGCTCGATACGCTGATTTTCAGCACAACCAGGAATGGCACAGAGAAAAACAGGATCAGGAAGCCATATGGAATGCCAATGACGGAGCGCCGCCCCCAGTTCCGCTTCAGAAACTGCACAATGCCATAATTGCCAATACTGGATGCAATGCTCATTGTCTTCGCACCTGTGGCCTAGTTCGCGAGCACGACGACATCGCTGCCGTCCCACCACACGTATATCTGCTGTCCGCGCACGAGCTGTGTTTCTTCATGGCGGGCCGAATTCTCCCGCGAAGCCTTGATCACCATGCCGCTTTCCAGCCTGACGTGGAACAGAGTGAACTTGCCGAAGTAGGCGATTCCATCAATCGTCCCGCGGGCAACGTTATAGCCCTGCTCTTTGGGCGATTCGCGCTGTTCAAGGGTGGGCTCGTGGCTCTGCAGGCATATCTTCTCCGGGCGCAGCGCGATGTTCACCTGCATGTCTATCATTCCGGTGATGCCGTGCGTTACGAAATGCCGGCATTCGGGTGTTTCGATGAGTACATGGTCCGGTTCATCGACGATCACCTTGCCCTTGAACAGGTTCACATCGCCAATGAATCCGGCAACGAATACGCAACTTGGCGTTTCGTATATTTCGCTGGGCGGGCCGACCTGCAGAAAACGGCCTTCCTGCATGACGGCGATACGGTCAGCCATGATCATGGCTTCTTCCTGGTCATGGGTCACCATCGCGCAGGTAACCCCGACGCTCTTGATGATATTGACCAGTTCGAACTGCGTTTCCTCTCGCAGCTTGCGATCCAGCGCACCGAGGGGTTCGTCAAGCAGCAGCAGTTTCGGGCGCTTGGCCAGACAGCGTGCCAGCGCGACGCGCTGCTGCTGTCCTCCCGAAAGCTGGTGCGGCTTGCGCTTGGCATAAGGTTTGAGTTTGACAATTCCCAGCGTCGTTTCGACGCGCTCGGCGATCTGATCTTTGGGCATGCCGTCGCGCTTCAGGCCAAAGGCGACGTTCTCCCATACGGTCAGGTGGGGAAACAGCGCATAGGACTGGAACATCATGTTGATCGGGCGCTCATATGGCGGCATCTTTGCGATATCGTCCCCATCGAGGTAAATATTACCTGAGCTGGGCATCTCGAATCCTGCCAGCATCCTCAGGAGTGTTGATTTGCCGCAACCCGAAGAGCCAAGTAGTGCAAAGATTTCGCCCTTTTTGATATCGAGTGAAACATTGTCGACTGCGGCCACTTCGTCGAAATGCTTGCTCAACCGGTCAATTCTGACGAACAGTGAATCATCTTCGCGCGCAGTAGAGTTCGCAACAGAATCTGCCATGTCCTGCGTCCCTTTTCCGTTGTGTAGTTGTGGTGGAGTGGCCATTGCAGCCACTCCTTGGTTTTGGCTCAGATATTTATCAGAGGCCGGTCTTGAACTTCGTAAAGAGCCGCGTGCGAAGACGGCGGGTGTCGATGGCCACCATGTCAGGCGGGACCATACGGGCCAGATCTTCCGGTGGCATGAAAACGGCCTTGTTCGCCCGTATTCCGGGTTTAATGTACTTGGCCGCACTTGGAACCGGGTTGGCATAGAAGACCTTGTTGACCAGGCCGGCGTTGACTTCTGGACGATAAATGTAACTCATCCACTTGTAAGCGTTTGCTACATGCGGGGCATCGGCCGGGATCGCCATCGTGTCAAAGAATAGTACCGCGCCAGTCTTGGGCAACAGCACCTGGATGTTGACGCCGTTCTTTGCCTCTTTTGCCCGCCTTTGAGCGATACTCATGTCGCCATTCCAGCCGAGCGAAACACACAGGGACCCGCTGGCCAGGTCGTTGATGTAACCGGATGACGAAAACAGGGTGACGTAAGGACGGATCTTGCCAAGCAGCTTGGCGGCTTCCTGGTAATCGGCGGGATTGTTGCTATAGGGCGGCTTGCCCAGATAGCGCAGCGCGGCCGGAAAGACTTCGTCGCCCGAATCAAGCATGGATACTCCGCAGGACTTGAGCTTGCTGATGTATTCCGGTTTGAAGAGCAGGTCCCATGCATTGTCCGGCATCGGCAAATTGCCCAGGGCCGCCTTGACCTTGTTGACGTTGATGCCGACTGTCGTTATTCCCCATAACCAGGGTACGAGGTACTGGTTGCCTGGATCAATGGCCGCCAGCTTCTTCATTACGTAAGGGTCGAGATTGTTGTAAGTGGTGATCCTGCTCTTGTCCAGTTTCATCAGGAGACCGCCTTGGAGCTGTATCTTGGCCCAATTCGACGAAGGCACGACAATGTCGTAACCTGTGTTTCCAGCTACCAGTTTGGCATGAAGTGTTTCGTTGCTGTCGAAGGTGTCATAGTGAACCTTGATGCCGGTTTCCTTCTCGAAATTCTTGATTGTGTCGTCACCGATGTAATCCGACCAGTTGTAGATATTGAGTACATTGTCCTGGCCGGCTACAGATATACCCGGCATGCCAAGAGACAACAGGACTGTTGCAAGCGCAGCACCAAACCGTACTGCTCGATTCTTCAGGTTGCTACCGAACATAATATTTTCCTTGGTTGCATCGGTTGATAAAGTCCAGCGCCTCAGGCGATGAACGTGAATGAAATACTGCTTTGCGACCTTTGTTCGCCACTCGCAGTCATACCGGAATTTTATGGGAATGCAAGTTTTGCGCCATCCCCAATACATCCAGTCACCATTATTAATTATACTTATCTAATAAATCAAAACGCCAACGAATCAAAAATTTCAGGGGGCGCCATGCTATGCAGATATAATGCAACATCATAATTTATATGAGCAATTCCTAGATCCGTGGCGATTGGGTTGATTCTCAACCGGAATCGGCAAGCAAACGGAGGGCATTTGGGTAATTTTGATGGTATCAAATATGCCAATAATCCATATGGGCGGATCCTGCCCCAAAAACAGGCAGAGCTCATCCCCGTGGAATATATTTGGACGGTGGTCAGCAGCACTTTTCGGAACACATGCGAAACAGTCGCAAACACATATAAACTGCATAGCGGGAAATTTGAACGTTGTCGCAGGCCTGAGTTGTTGCGTTGCGCTTTAATGGTACCAATTGACGGCTAATCAGGGTAGCGTTCACTATTCGTGGTTTGATCCAGGATTCTTAAATGACCCAGAATCGCACGCCGGTTGTGCTCATCCCGGCAGATTACAGGCAACTCGGCGACCATCCATTCCATGTCGTCGGTCACAAGTATGTCGATGCAGTCGTTCAGGCGGCGGGTGCCTTTCCGCTGGTGATCCCTGCACTCGGGACGATGGGTGAAATGGAGGCCGCGCTTGCAGTTGCCGACGGCATTTTGTTATCGGGTGCCGTATCCAACGTCCACCCTTCCCATTTTGACCAGGCTGTGCGTGATCCGTCCTTGCCACTGGATCCCGGGCGTGACGGCATGACCTTGCCATTGATCCGCGCCGCGGTGAAAGCAGGTATTCCCGTATTCGGAATCTGCCGCGGATTGCAGGAAATCAATGTCGCTTACGGCGGCAGTTTGCACCAGGCGGTGCATCAAAATGCAGGGATGTCGGATCACCGCGAAGCAAAAGCCGGGTCGCTGGAAGAGCGATATGGGCTGGTGCATCCGGTGCGTACCGTCGCCGGGGGCAAGCTGGCCGCAATCACCGGGAGCAGCGAAATCATGGTTAATTCCCTGCATGGCCAGGGTATAGATCGTCTGGGTGCCGGACTGGTAGCTGAAGCGTATGCACCCGACGGACTGATTGAAGCCATCAGCATCTCCGGCGCGAAATCGTTTGCCCTGGCGGTGCAGTGGCATCCCGAATGGAATGTATTGAACGTCCCTGCTTACCTGGCAATTTTTCGCGCATTTGGCGAGGCTTGCCGGTTAAGAGCGGCACAGCGCAATGATGGGGCAAATAAAAAAGCAAAAATGGAGAACATGGATGTCTGAACAAAAAATTTTAAATGACGGTGACATGCATAGCTGGCTTGCCGAAAAGCGTGTTACAGAAATGGAATGCCTGGTTCCGGACCTCACCGGTGTGGCGCGAGGCAAGATACTGCCCCGCGAAAAATTCACTGCCGAACGCGCGATGCGTTTGCCTGAAGCGGTGCTGGGAATGACTGTGACCGGAGAATCGCCAGCGGATAACGAGGGCTACCATGAGGTATTCGGTTCTACCGAAAAGGATATGGTGCTGATTCCGGATCCGACCACGGTGAGGCTGGTGCCCTGGGCTACCGATCCGACAGGGCAGGTCATCATGGACTGTTTCTTCCATGACGGCACACCGGTTGATTTTGCTCCGCGCAATGTGTTGCGCCGGGTGGCCGGTCTTTATCGGGATATGGGCTGGACGCCGATCGTTGCACCTGAACTGGAATTTTATCTACTGGCGCGCAATACCGATCCGAACCAGCCGCTGGTTCCGCCACTTGGTCGAAGCGGGCGTTCCGAGACCAGCCGGCAGTTGTACAGCATCGATGCTGTAAACGAGTTCGATCCGCTGTTCGAGGATATCTACGATTACTGCGACATCATGGAACTGGAACTCGACACGCTGATCCATGAATTCGGCGCCGGCCAGTTTGAAATCAACTTCCTGCACGACCAGCCGATGATACTGGCCGACAAGGTGTTTTTTTTCAAACGCACTTTGCGTGAAGCGGCATTGCGCCACGATATGTATGCCACGTTCATGGCAAAGCCGATGACCAGCGAGCCGGGATCCGCCATGCACATCCACCAGAGCGTGATTGACACCAAAACCGGGCTGAATATCTTCAGCAATCCGGATGGCACCGAGTCCCCGTTGTTCATGAACTATATTGCCGGCCTGCAGAAATATCTGCCGTCCGCGATGGCGCTGCTGGCTCCTTACGTCAATTCCTATCGTCGCGTAGTGAGGGGCGGCGCGGCCCCGATCAATATCGAATGGGGCTATGACAACCGCACCGTTGGCATACGCGTGCCGATCTCCGAACCGGAAGCACGCCGCATCGAGAATCGCGTGGTCGGAGCCGATGCCAATCCTTACCTGGCAATGGCGGTTACCCTGGCATGCGGTTATCTGGGCATCAAGGAACAATTGCAGCCGAGCAAGGCCGCGACAGGTAGTGCCTACGATGCCAAATACCAGCTGCCAAGGGGGTTGTCAGAGGCGCTGGACATGCTGAAAGAGGCCAAACCGCTGCATGACATGCTGGGCAAGCGTTTTATCGATGTCTACGTTGCCGTCAAGGAAGCAGAGTATGAAGAGTTCATGCGGGTTATCAGCCCCTGGGAACGTGATCATCTGTTGATGCACGTTTGATTGCTACTGAATGAACCGGGATATAAACAAGGAAATCACCATGTCAGTTACCACACGCGAAATTCAAGCACTGGATTCAGCACACTATATTCACCCTTTCACGGACCACAAGTCTCTGTCTGGTAAGGGTGCCCGCGTGATTACACGAGGCGAAGGGGTGTATATCTGGGATTCGGAAGGCAAGAAAATATTTGATGGCATGTCGGGTTTGTGGTGCGTCAACGTCGGATACGGCCGCAAGGAACTGATCGATGCTGCTACACGGCAGCTGGAAGTGCTGCCTTTCTACAACAGTTTTTTCCAGACCACCAATATTCCCGCTGCCCGACTCGCGGATCGAATAACGGGATTGGCGGGGGAGCGGTTTTCCCATGTGTTCTACGGGACATCCGGATCCGAATCGAACGACACCAACGTGCGCATGGTGCGCCATTACTGGGAAACCCTGGGGCAACCCGAGCGCAGCGTGATCATCAGCCGGAAAAATGCCTATCATGGTTCGACCATGTGCGGCGCCTCCCTGGGCGGCATGTCCAGCATGCATGCGCAGGGCGGATTGCCGATACCCGGCATCGTGCATATCGAGCAGCCTTACCACTTCGGGATGGCGCCGGACAAAGACAGGGGCGAATTCGGCATCGAAGCTGCCGGCTGGCTGGAACAGAAAATTCTCGAGGTCGGCCCGGAAAAGGTTGCCGCATTCATCGGCGAACCGGTGCAGGGCGCGGGCGGTGTGATCATCCCGCCGAAAACCTACTGGCCGGAAATCCAGCGTATCTGCGACAAGTATGGAATCCTGCTGATCTGCGATGAAGTGATCTGCGGCTTCGGTCGGCTGGGCAGCTGGTTCGGTTCAGAGCTGATGGGCGCGAAACCCGATCTGATGACCTTCGCGAAGGGAATCACATCCGGCTACATACCGCTGGGCGGGGTGGTTGTCGGCAAACGGGTTGCCGAGGTATTGATCGAAAAAGGCGGCGAGTTTACCCACGGATTTACCTATTCCGGTCATCCCGTGGCATGCGCTGTGGCGCTCGCGAATCTGGATGTCATCGAACGCGAGGGGCTGATAGAGCGGGTGAGGGAAGAGACCGGTCCTTACCTGGCCAGGCAATTTGCCGAGCTTTCGGATCACCCTCTGGTTGCGGGTGCAGAAACGATGGGCATGGTGGGAGGTCTGGTGCTGATGAAAGACAAGTCTCGGCATATTGGCTTCGATCCATCGCTGGACGTGGGCATGGTTTGCCGCAATCACTGTTTTGCGAATGGCCTGATCATGCGTGCGGTGGGCGACCGGATGATCATTGCGCCTCCGCTGATATGCAGCAAGGAGCAGATCGATGAGATGATGGAACGTGTCCGAATCTGCATGGATGCGACGCTAGCGGATTTGCAGTCACGAGGCTGGATGGACGCCGACAACCAGGTACATGCACGGGCATGAATCGGTCACGGCAGGGCTGGAGTCGTTCGCAGGTACAAGCTGTTCGAGGAATAAACTTGCAGGTAACCGACAGGCATACCCGCATATTCAGACAGGAGAAGCCATGTTTTTCAAATTGAATTATCCATCGCTCTTCAGGCAGACGGCCTGGCTGGGCGGGCAGTGGGTGGGTGCCGATTCCGGCGCAACTTTCAATGTAAGGAATCCGTCCAGCGGTGAAACGATTGCGCAGGTGCCGATGATGGGGCGTGCGGAAACGGAACGCGCAATCGCCGCTGCCGCATCGGCGCAAAAAGAGTGGCGGGCGCTTGCCGCCAAGGAACGCTCCGCGCTGCTTAAAAAATGGTTCGCGCTGATCATGCAGCACCAGGAGGATCTGGCGCATATCCTGACCGCCGAGCAGGGCAAACCGCTGGCCGAAGCGCGCGGCGAAATTGCCTATGGCGCGAGTTTTATCGAGTGGTTTGCCGAGGAAGCAAAGCGTGTGTACGGCGAGACGATCCCGTCGCCGCTGAATGATCGCCGGCTGGTCGTGCTGAAACAGCCGATCGGTGTCACCGCGGCGATCACGCCGTGGAATTTCCCGACCGCGATGATCACCCGCAAGGCAGCGCCGGCACTGGCCGCAGGTTGCTCGATGATCGTAAAGCCTGCAGAGCAGACGCCCCTGTCGGCACTCGCACTGGCCGTGCTGGCAGAAGAAGCCGGGATTCCGGGCGGCGTGCTGCAGGTGTTGACCGGCGATGCGCGGGAAATCGGCGCAGCCATCTGCGCGAGCCCGGTGGTCACCAAGCTGTCGTTCACCGGTTCGACCGAAGTCGGGCGGATACTGATGCGCCAGAGCGCGGATACGATCAAGAAACTGTCGCTTGAACTCGGCGGCAATGCGCCTTTTGTCGTGTTCGACGATGCGGACCTGGATGCCGCGGTGGAAGGCGCGATCGCCAGCAAATACCGCAATGCCGGACAGACCTGCGTGTGCGCCAACCGGCTGTTCGTGCAGGACGGCGTGTTCGATGACTTTGCACGGAAGCTGGCGGCGCGTGTGACGCAACTGCAGGTGGGCGACGGACTTTCGGCCGGCGTAACCCAGGGGCCGCTGATCGACGAAGCGGCGCTTGCCAAGGTGGAAAGCCACGTTGCCGATGCGATCGCAAAGGGCGCCCAGCTGGTTGCCGGAGGCAAACGGCATGCGCTGGGCGGGACTTACTTTGAGCCCACCGTGCTTACCGATGTGAGCCCGGATTCGATGATATTCCGCGAGGAGACTTTCGGACCGGTGGCGCCGCTGTTTCGCTTCAGGACTGATGACGAAGTCATCGAACTGGCGAACCGCACCGAATTCGGACTGGCCTCGTATTTCTACAGCCGCGACATCGGGCGCATCTGGCGCGTCGCGGAAGCGCTCGAGTACGGCATGGTCGGCGTCAATACCGGCATCATCTCCAACGAAGTGGCGCCGTTCGGCGGCGTCAAGCAGTCCGGTCTCGGGCGCGAGGGATCGCACCACGGCATCGACGAATATCTTGAAATCAAATATGTTGCAATGGCCGGCTTGTAGCCGCCGCCGGCAACGCGTTTACGGGGATCTGTCATGAGCAAAATCGACTGGCATGCGCGAGCCGCTGCGCTGAGCATAGACGGAAAGGCATTTATCGACGGCAAGCGCGTAGCTGCCGCCGACAGTGACACGTTCGAGTGCCTGTCCCCGGTGGACGGGCGCAAGCTTGCAGACGTTGCACGCTGCAAAGCCGCCGACATCGACCGTGCCGTCGCCGCGGCGCGCGCCGCGTTCGAGGACAGGCGCTGGGTGGGCATGTCGCCCCGGGAGCGCAAGCGCGTGATGGTCCGCTTTGCCGATCTGGTGATGGCAAACCGCGAAGAACTGGCGTTGCTGGAAACGCTGGATATGGGCAAGCCGATCAGCGCCTGCATGAATACCGACGTGCCGGCCACCGCGAATACCCTGCGCTGGTACGGAGAGGCAATCGACAAGGTGTACGATGAAATCGCGCCGACCAATGAAAATACGCTGGCGCTGGTCACGCGCGAGCCGATGGGCGTGGTCGGGGCGGTGGTGCCGTGGAATTATCCGATGCTGATGGCTTCCTGGAAGATTGCGCCGGCGCTGGTGTCGGGCAACAGCGTGGTGCTCAAGCCTTCGGAGAAAGCGCCGCTGACCGCACTGCGGCTGGGCGAATTGGCATTGCAGGCTGGCATACCGGCAGGCGTGTTCAACGTGGTGCCGGGCTTCGGCGCGGAGGCGGGATCGCCGCTGGCGCTGCATATGGATGTCGACTGCATCGCGTTCACCGGTTCGACGGCTGTGGGCAAGAAAATCCAGGTCATGGCCGGACAGAGCAACCTCAAACGCGCCTGGTGCGAACTGGGCGGGAAGTCCCCGAACATCGTGTTTGCGGACTGCCCGGATCTCGATCGTGCGGTTGCGGCCGCGGCCGGATCGATTTTTTACAACCAGGGCGAGAGCTGCAATGCGCCGTCGCGCCTGCTGGTCGAGCGCAGCATACGCGACGAGTTCGTCGAAAAGCTCAAGCAGTATTCCCCGCGTCATATGCCAGGCGATCCGCTCGATCCGGATACGACGATGGGTGCGCTGGTCGATCAGGGACAGATGGACAACGTGCTGAAATACATCGAATCCGGCAAAAGGCAGGGCGCAACGCTTTGCTGCGGCGGCGAGCGCGTGCGTGTCGATTCGGGCGGCTACTACGTGGCACCTACCATATTCGACGGCGTGACCAATGAAATGATCATCGCCAGCGAGGAGATCTTCGGACCGGTCCTGTCCGTGATCACGTTCGATACCCAGGAAGAAGCCATCCGTATCGCCAACGATACCAGCTACGGCCTGGCGGCGGCGGTGTGGACCCGGGATATATCGCGTGCTCATCGGGTCGCCCGCGCGCTTCGCGCAGGTACCGTGCATGTGAACAGTTACGATGAGGACGACATTACCGTGCCCTTCGGCGGATACAAGCAGTCGGGAAACGGCCGCGACAAATCGCTGCATGCGCTGGAAAAATACACTGAACTGAAAACGACCTGGATCAGCCTGGCTTGATAACCGGGGAGGGAGTGACAAAATGAATGCAAAGGTGCCGGCACAAGACAGCACTCTGCATCAGCGCCGCCTTGGCGCCACGCGGCGTGGCCGGGTGCAGGCATCGTGCTGCTGGCATTGGACGGGGGCGTGGCAATAAACCTGTTTTCCCGGCCGACTATAGGCTGAACCTGTACAGAGCAAACTGCGCGTTTAGGCCGCGTTGCCGAGTATCCGTTGCTGCTGCTGAATTTCCTGCTGGTGCGCGGCCCATTGTTGTTCGTTTTTCAGGTAACGGGTGAAGTCCAGCGCCTGGTCTCCTTCGGCTGCAATTGATGTCAGTGCCTCGGCGATACAGCTGAAAATGCGATCGATCTCGTTTTTTTCGATCGTAAGCGGAGGCGAAATGGCGATCACGTCACCGGTATAGCGGATCAGAACGCCCATCTCATAGCACTTGAGATATGCGGCAAAGGCGCGGGCACCGGGTTTGCCAGGAGTCGGTTCCAGTTCGATGCCTGCGACCATGCCGATATTTCGGATGTCCCTGACCAAAGGCACGCCATTCAGTGAGTGCGCGGCCTGTTCGAAATGATTGCTGAGACCAGCCGATCGATCGACCAGCTTTTCGGTAATAAAGATTTCGTTCGTCGCGATTGCAGCTGCACAGGCGATCGGGTGGGCGGTATAGGTGTAGCCGTGCGGAAGTTCAATCGCATTGGCCGGGCTGTTCGACATGAACGCATCATGGATATCGCGCTTGACCGCGACCGCGCCCATCGGTACAGCGCCGTTGGTCAGGCCTTTTGCGCAGGTGAGGATGTCCGGCACGACGCCGAAGTAGTCGGATGCGAAGCGCGTCCCGAGCCGGCCGAAGCCGGTGATGACCTCGTCGAAGATCAGCAGGATGCCGTACTTGTCGCAGATTTCGCGCAGGCGTTTCAGGTAGCCCTGCGGTGGCAGAACCACGCCTGCCGAACCCTGCATCGGTTCGACGATCAGCGCGGCGATGGTGGCGGGGTCGTGCAGCGTGGTGATGCGCTGCTCGAATTCGTTGGCGAGTTCAACGCCGCCGTCCCCGGGCAAGCCGCGGGTAAACGCGTTTCGGCCGATATCCAGAGGATGCCGGATGTGGTCCACTCCGGCCAGACCGTTGCCGAACGATTTGCTGTTGCCGGCAATTCCGCCAACCGAAACGCCGCCAAAATTGACACCGTGGTAGCCGCGCTCGCGGCCAATCAGTTTGTTGCGCAGCGGGTTGCCGGTCACGCGATGGTAGGCGAGCGCAATTTTGAGCGCGGTGTCGACCGATTCGGAACCGGAATTGGTGAAAAATATCCGGTCGAGTCCATTTGGCATGAATTGCGCAAGCCGTTCGGCTGCTTCGAATGCGAGCGGGTGGCTGTTCTGGAACGCGGGCGCATAGTCCAGTGTGCGCAACTGGTGTGACACCGCGCTGGCGATCTCCTCGCGGCAATGACCGCCGGCCACGCACCACAGACCGGCTGTCCCATCAAGCAGGGTACGGTCGTCGATAGTCGTGTAGTAGTTTCCCTTTGCCGCCTTGAACAGGCGCGGCATGCTCTTGAACTGGCGGTTTGCGGTAAACGGAAGCCAGTAATGGTCGAGATTCGGTAAGCTGGGCATGGTCACTCCAGGGTTAATAGGGATGCGAGTCTCGACGTATTGATCAGGTGCTGTCAAGAGTGCAACTGCATTAAATTAACGATTTGATTTGAGGATAATCTGATGCCGTGATGTCATTGAATACACAACAGCTTTAACATGAACAGAATAGAGAAGGAACGATGCAACACGAAGCTGGTTTTCGGCTGGTGCTGGCCAGTTCCGGCAGTCCATCCTTATTCTGAAACTTCAATGGTTCCCGTCAGCACGGCGTCAGCTGGGATATGGCTGAACGGGCAATCGACCTGTTCCCCCGGAGGGCTTCAGCCCTGAACCCAGGCCTTGGCTTCCTCGTAATCGGTAAACACCCGTATATCCGCATCGACGAAAATGCGCGACAGCCAGGCCGTCCATGTGAGCCACTGGTTGTCAGTAACGATGGCGATCTTGGTGAAGTCGTGGTTGTGTTCGCGGCGGAAGAATTTGATGTCTTCCCAGACCACGTCGAGGGAGTAGCTTACCATCGCGCGCAGGTCGAGCAGCAGGTCCAACTCGCCGGGATATTTCAGTTTGTAGAGCGTCTGTTCCTCGAAAGTCTTGAAGTCGGCGATGGTGAATTCGCCGAGGACAGCCACGTTGACGAGTTTTTCGGATTGTTCGATGGTGATCATTATTGCTGCTCCTTATTTATTGTTTTGGAGACGGGTGTCGAGGCGACATCCATAAGCTTAACACACCGCCAGCGATGATGAGCGCCATGCCCAGCCAGCTGTCCAGCGGCAGCACTTCTTTCCACAGCAGCATGCCGAACACGCTGGCAAACACGATGGTGCTGTAGGCCAGGCTGCCGACTACCAGGGTATTGCCGGTGCGGTAAGCATGGGTCATCGCGAGTTGAGCGAAGGTGGCCGTGCTGCCCATGCCCAGCAGGATACCGAAGCCACGGAGGGTGATGATATGAACCGTGTTGAACAGCATCCACACGCCGGTGCTGACCGTGGCGATCAGGGTGAAATAGAAAACGGTGCGCGCAGCAGGTTCGCCAAGGATGCCGAGCTGCTTGACATTGATGTAGGCGATGCCGGCGAGAAAGCCCGATATCAGTCCCAGCAGTCCGGTCAGCAGCTGGTCGCGTTGTATGGTCGGGTGCAACAGCAGCACTACGCCGCAGAAACCCATTCCGATAGCCATCGTCATCGGAAGGTTGAATTTGTCCTTGTACACAACCATCGTGAGCACGGTCAGGAAAAGCGGCGAGGTGTAGTTGAGCGTGACGGCGGTGGCGAGCGGCAGCATGGTGATGCAATAGAAGAACAGTATCAGAGCGAGCGTTCCGGAAATACCGCGCCACAGGTGGGCGCGCCAGTGATGTGTAACCATGCTGACGCGCTGTGTTCGCATGATGGCGGAGATTATCAGCAGGCCGAAGAACGAACGGTAGAACACCATCTCGATATTAGAGAAGTAAGGCGCGCCGAGTTTGACGAATACGCCCATGCAACCGAACATGAGTCCGGCAACCAGCATCCAGCGAGAGCCGGTGAGTTTCATCATTCCGGGAATGTCAGCTAGAGGTATGGTGCAAGGTTGCGGCGCAGATACTCATGGAAGTGCAGCATGCCGTCCTCGGTGGGAGACTGGTACGGACCTTGTTCTTCGATGCCGCGCTGGTGCAGCAATTTTCGGCCCTGATGCATGCGCAGACAGATGGTGTCGTCCTCGACCGCGGTTTCGTTGTATGCCTTCTGTTCGGCTTCAACAAATTCGCGCTCGAACAGCACGATGTCCTCGAGGTAATAGAATTCGACGATGTTGGTGCAGGCCTCCGGACCGCGCGGCACCAGCGTGCTGATGACCAGCGTGCCCGGATACCACTCGATCATGATGTTGGGGTAATAGGTCAGCCAGATCGCGCCGTACTTCGGCAGCTTGTCGCCGTAATAGCGCAGCACCTGTTCATGCCATTTGGCATACACATCGCTGCCGGTCTTGCGCAGCCCGTTGCGGATGCCGACGGTCTGCACGCTGTACTGTTCGCCGAATTCCCAGCGGAGGTCGTCGCAGTCCACGAAATTGCCGAGGCCGGGATGGAACGGCACGACGTGATAGTCCTCCAGATACACTTCGATGAAGGTTTTCCAGTTGAACGCATATTCGTCTACCTGCACGCGATCCAGCATATAGCCGGAAAAATCGATCTCCTGCATCACGCCGATCCTGGCCAGGTCCTTTGCGACATTGCGTTTGCCTGCAAACAGCAGGCCGTTCCAGTTCTGCAGCGGCGATTTGTTCAGGTTAAGGCAGGGGTTTTGCGGGAAGTGCGGCGCGCCGAGCAATTCGCCGTCGGTCTTGTAAGTCCAGCGGTGCAGCGGACAGACGATGTGCTGTGCATTGCCCCGGCCTTCCAGCATGACCGCCTGGCGGTGGCGGCAAATGTTGCTGAGCAGTTCAACGCCGTTCTGGTTGCGCACCAGCACCTGAGCCGCATCCTGCAGCACATGGTAGTCGCCGGGATTCGGGACCAGCAGTTCATGTCCGACATAATTCGGCCCATGCTCGAACAGCAGGCGCTGTTCGACTTCCAGTGCCCCGGGATCGAAGTACCAACTCAACGGTGGTTGCTCGGGAACTCTGGTGAGCTGGGCCAGCTTGGCTATTTCAGACATACCCACATCCTCATCTGGAACGTTGAATACGGTTGTAATCGGGGGAGGGGATTGTCTCCGAATTCGATTGACGGGGCAACCGCAGAGCCAAATTGTTCTGCAGAAATCTCATTGCCTGCTCTGACTGAATTTCAACCCGGCAGATTATTGCCGGTATCCCGGGTAAAAAGGTAATCACAGATTTCCTCGATGACCATGTCGGCAAGTTTGATGCCTTCCCGGCAAGCAGCACAATTGATCAATATGGAGTTGCATCGCTGTCATGAATGAGTATGTGCAGTGTAAGCGCAACTTCCACGAGGTTGCAGCGTTCTGTGACATGATCGGGTTTCGGTAAAAAATTGTCCCGGGCAAAGCCTTTCGGTAGAATAAGCCTCTTTGCTAACGGAAATCCAGATGTCTGGCACCTCTCATAAAACCCCGGCAAAAAACCAGAAATCAGCAAGCTTTGAATCGGCAATGGCCGAGCTGGAGAAGATCGTCGCCGAGATGGAGTCGGGCAAGTTGACGCTTGAAGACTCCCTGGCCGCCTACAAGCGCGGCGCCGAATTGTTGTCGTTCTGTCGCGCGCGTCTCGACGATGCGCAGGCTCAGGTGCGTGTGCTCGAAGAAGGCGAGCTCAGTGAATTTCCCGCTACGGGCGCCGGACCTTCCACTTCGACAGGCGCTGGGCAGGACTGATGCAGGCTGATTTCCAGCGCTGGATATCAGCGCAGCAGACAGTTCTAGAGGGCCAGCTGCGCGGGCTGTTGCCTAACGCGCAAGCCGTTCCGCAGCGGCTGCATGATGCAATGCGCTACGCTGTTCTGGATGGCGGCAAGCGAGTGCGGCCGCTGCTGGTGTTTGCGGCGGGCGAACTGGCAGGCGCTTCTGAAGATCGCCTGGTCATTGCCGCAGCGGCGGTCGAATTGATCCACGCCTATTCGCTGGTGCATGACGATATGCCGTGCATGGATAACGACGTGTTGCGCCGCGGCAAACCGACCTGCCATGTGCAATACGATGAAGCAACCGCTTTGCTGGTTGGCGACAGCCTGCAAACGCTGGCATTCCAGCTGCTCGCGGAACATCGTTTGTGCGACGATGCTCAGCGCCAGCTGGATATGATCAAGCTGCTGGCGGTCGCATCAGGCTCGCGGGGCATGGCGGGCGGGCAGGCGATAGACCTTGCCAGTGTGGGCAAGTCGCTGACCCTGCCGGAGCTGGAATTCATGCACATCCACAAGACCGGGGCGCTGATCCGCGCAGCGGTCCTGCTCGGTGCCCAGTGCGGCTCGCTTGCGCCGGCGCAGCTGGACAGGCTGGATCGTTTCGGCAAATCGATCGGCTTGGCATTTCAGGTTGTCGACGATGTGCTGGACTGCGAAGCGGATACCGCTACGCTGGGCAAAACCGCCGGGAAGGATGCGGATAACGAAAAACCGACTTACGTCAGCCTGCTCGGTATCCATGAGGCACGCAACATGGCGCAGCGGCTGCATGGTGATGCATTGGAGGATCTGTCCGGTTTTGGCGATGCTGCACAGCGATTGCGCGAGCTTGCCGATTTCATTGTGCTTAGAAAGTTCTGATGTATACCCTGCTTGATACCGTCAACAGTCCCGCCGAATTGCGCGCGCTGAGTCGTGAACAGTTGCCGCAACTGGCAAGCGAGTTGCGCGAATTCCTGGTTGAATCGGTCAGCAAAACCGGGGGGCATTTGTCCTCGAATCTGGGTACGGTCGAGCTGACCATCGCGCTCCACTACATCTACGACACCCCTGAAGACAAGCTGGTCTGGGATGTGGGGCACCAGACCTACGTTCACAAGATCCTGACCGGACGCCGCAAGGGAATGGGAAAATTGCGCATGACAGGCGGTATTTCCGGTTTTCCGAAGCGCGATGAAAGCCCGTACGATACCTTCGGAACAGGGCATTCCAGCACTTCGATCTCGGCGGCGCTGGGTATGGCGGTTGCCGCTAAACTGCAGGGTTCTGCGCGCCGCGCGGTGGCGATCATCGGCGATGGTGCGATGAGCGGCGGCATGGCGTTCGAAGCACTCAACAACGCCGGCGTGCTGGACGCGAATCTGCTGGTGATTCTCAATGACAACGATATGTCCATTTCGCGGCCGGTCGGCGCGCTGAACAATTATCTGGCCAAGCTGATGTCCGGGCGTTTCTACGCAGCGATGCGGCGCGGCAGCGAGAAGGTGCTGAAGGGCATGCCGCCGGTGCTGGAATTCGCCAAACGCGCCGAAGAGCACTTCAAGGGCATGGTGATACCCGGCACGCTGTTCGAGGAATTCGGCTTCAATTACATCGGCCCCATTGACGGGCATGACCTGAATGTATTGCTGGACACGCTTAAGAATATTCGCAAACTTGAAGGTCCGCAGTTCCTCCATATTGTGACTCGGAAGGGCAAGGGCTACGCGCTTGCCGAGGAAGATTGCCTGCTGTATCACGGCGTCAGCAAGTTCGACAGCAGCCAGGGC
The DNA here is from genome assembly GCA_022340615.1 of Gallionella sp. Taxonomy (GTDB): domain Bacteria; phylum Pseudomonadota; class Gammaproteobacteria; order Burkholderiales; family Gallionellaceae; genus Gallionella. The sequence goes on from JAJDNO010000007.1 coordinate 35,504, forward strand.
ATCGTTTCGAAACCCGCACAGGGCGACAGCGGCAAAGGCCGGATTGCCAGGCCGACCTACACCCAGGTTTTCGGGCAATGGTTGTGCGACATCGCAGCCCGGGACGAGCGCGTGCTGGGCATCACCCCTGCAATGTGCGAGGGATCTGGTTTGGCACAGTTTGCCGAGCAGTTTCCGGACCGTTATTTTGATGTCGGTATCGCTGAACAGCATGCGCTGACCTTTGCCGCGGGCCTGGCATGCGATGGTTACAAGCCGGTAGTCGCGATCTACTCGACTTTCCTGCAGCGCGCTTACGACCAGCTTATCCACGACATAGCGATACAGCGCCTGCCGGTGGTGTTTGCGATCGATCGCGCCGGCCTGGTCGGCGCGGATGGGGCAACCCATGCGGGCAGTTTCGACCTGTCCTACATGCGCTGCATTCCGAATATGACGGTAATGGCACCGGCCGACGAAAACGAATGCCGCCAGATGCTGTATACCGCCATACAGCTGAATTCACCATGTGCGGTTCGTTATCCTCGGGGCACCGGTCCGGGTGTTTCGGTAATCGAGGAAATGAGCGCACTTGCGGTCGGCAAAGGAGAGCTGCGCCGCGCTGGCAGGCAGGTCGCGATTCTGGCATTTGGCAGCATGCTGGCGCCAGCGCTGCTAGCAGGTGAACAGCTCGATGCGACCGTGGCGAACATGCGTTTCGTCAAACCGCTGGATGATGAATTGGTCATGCGGCTGGCGCGCGATCACGAACTGCTGGTCACGGTAGAAGAAAATACCGTACAGGGCGGGGCGGGCAGTGCTGTGGCGGAATCACTGTTGCAGCAAGGCCTGAACGTGCAAGTGCTGCAGCTTGGCCTGCCGGACCGGTTCATCGAGCAGGGAGACCATGCACAAATGCTTGCAGCCTGCGGCCTGGATGCCAATGGTCTGATTATGAAGATCAAAGATAAATTAACCTAGTAAACTTGTCGGGATTGGTTATAATATTTCGGCAACTTAGAACCTTAAATCCACGAGGAAGTCAGCCATGAATAGTCCCAAGCCAGATTTTATTGCCGATGTGCAAAGCTCAGCTGATACACGTCATCTAGCGATCGATCGGGTCGGCATCAAGGGTATTCGCCACCCGGTGAAAGTGAAGGACAAGAGCGTCGGAGTACAACACACGATCGCGACATTCAACATGTATGTGCACCTGCCTCACAACTTCAAGGGCACCCACATGTCACGTTTCGTCGAGATTCTGAACCACCATGAGCGCGAAATATCGGTCGAGTCCTTTGAAAAAATCCTCGGGGAGATGGTGGCGCGCCTTGAAGCGAAATCCGGATATATCGAGATGAGTTTTCCGTATTTCGTGAACAAGACTGCCCCGGTGTCGGGCGTGCAAAGTCTGCTCGATTACGAAGTCACGCTGATCGGCGAGACGGTGAACGGAAAGTCCCGGGTCACGATGAAGGTGCTGGTGCCGGTCACCAGCCTGTGCCCGTGCTCGAAGAAAATTTCCGATCGCGGGGCTCACAACCAGCGTTCGCATGTCACGCTGTCGATACGCACCAACGAGTTCGTCTGGATCGAGGATGTGATACGCATCGCCGAAGAACAGGCATCCTGCGAACTTTACGGCCTGCTGAAACGTCCCGACGAAAAATTCGTGACAGAGCGGGCCTATGACAATCCGAAATTTGTCGAGGATATGGTGCGCGATGTGGCGGCAGTGCTGGACAAAGACAAGCGTATTGACGCTTACGTTGTGGAGTCTGAAAACTTCGAGTCCATCCACAACCACTCGGCGTATGCACTGATCGAGCGGGATAAAACACTGTAGGGGTGTATGGATACGCCCCCTGCATGACATGAAACCCGTCGCCATCTTCCGCCATACCAGCAGAGAGGGTCCCGGCTACATCACCAGATTTCTCGATAAGCGGCAAATCCCCTGGGAGGTGATCGCGGTCGATGCCGGCGATGCCGTCCCGCAGGATGCTTCGGCTTATTCCGGGCTGGTATTCATGGGCGGGCCGATGAGCGTCAACGATGACTTGCCGTGGATACCCGAGGTTTTGGCAGTGATCCGCGATGCATTTGCCAAGGATATTCCGCTGTTGGGGCATTGTCTGGGCGGGCAACTGATCTCCAAGGCATTGGGCGCTACGGTGTCCCGCAACCCGGTCAAGGAGATCGGCTGGGGCGAAGTGCGGGTATCGGATAACGACATCGCCCGTTCGTGGTTCGGCGATAACCGGAAGTTTGCAGCCTTCCACTGGCATGGCGAGACTTTTACCTTGCCGCAAGGAGCGATTCATTTATTGTCCGGCGTGTATTGCGCCAATCAGGCCTATGCCATAGGAAAACACCTTGCGATGCAATGTCATGTCGAGATGACTGCGGAAATGATCGCTGTCTGGTGTGCGGCGGGTGCGGATGAAGTAGAGTCCGATAGCGCCAGCCCGGCAGTGCAGTCGCAGGAAGAGATACAACAGCAAACGAAAGACAATCTGCCGCGCCTGAATAGCGTGGCGGAGCAGTTGTATGGTCATTGGATACTGGGCCTATCCGCATAGCCAACCCCTGCAGTGTATAATCCGCGCTCCACACCAGACAGTTTCGCATTCCGCTCCTGGAATTGCCCAATTTTAAAGACTGCATGATCAAAAAATTCCTCAAACGTGTGCTTCGCAAGCCCGCCAAGACCAGATTGGTTGGAAATGCGCAGGTGATTCCGTTCAGACAACATGGCGTGGCAAGGGAGCAAATCAGCTACGGCGCGCTGAGAGTTACCGACGGGCTGCAGGCGGCCGGCTATCAGGCCTATGTAGTCGGCGGTGCGGTGCGCGATCTGTTGCTGGAGCGCATTCCCAAGGATTTCGATATCGCGACCGATGCGACCCCAGAGGAAGTGCGCCGAATATTCCGCCGCGCACGCATCATCGGCAGGCGTTTCAGGCTGGTGCATGTGATGTTCGGGGAAGATGTAGTAGAGGTATCCACCTTTCGCCGGATGATCGAGGCGGAAGATGCCGAGACCGACGAACACGGTCGCCTGCTGCGCGACAACGAATTCGGCGATCAGGAGCAGGATGCGGCACGGCGCGATTTTACCGCCAATGCGCTGTACTACGATCCGTCATCGCAGGAAATATACGACTTTCACGGCGGCTATGCCGATACCCGCAACCAGTTGCTGCGCATCATCGGCGATCCGGCGGTGCGTTACCGCGAAGATCCGGTACGCATGCTTCGTGCCGTGCGCCTGTCCGCCAAGCTGGGGATAAAGCTGGATGCGGGAACCGCCGCGCCGATCGGCAGGATGAAATCCCTGCTCGACAATGTGCCCAAGGCGCGCCTGCTCGATGAGGTTCTCAAGATGCTGTTGTCCGGCCATTCGCTGGAGTGCATCCAGCAATTGCGCAAAATGAATCTGCATCATGGTCTGCTGCCATTGCTGGACGTGATGCTGGAACAGCCGCTGGGCGAAAAGTTCATCATGCTTGCGCTGCGCAACACCGACGAGCGTATCAGCCAGGACAAGACTGTTTCCCCGGCGTTCCTGTTCGCAGCCCTGCTGTGGCATGAAGTGCTGGCGGCGTGGAATCTGCGCGTTCGGCAAGGAATACGTCCGGTGGTTGCGATGCACGAGGCAATGGACGAGGTGCTTGGCAAGCAGCGCGCGCAACTCGCGATTCCGCACCGGCAGGATGCGGTGATGAAAGAAATCTGGCTGATGCAGCAGCGTTTCGAACAGCGCTCCGGACAGCGGCCGTTCCGCCTGCTCGAGCAGCCGCGTTTTCGCGCCGCATTCGATTTCCTGCTGTTGCGCTGTGCCAGCGGCGAGGTGGATGACCAGCTCGGATTGTGGTGGGATGAATTCCAGGATGCCGCTACCGAGCGCCAGATTGAAATGCTGCAACCGGATACCGGCGGCGAAAAGAAACGCCGTCGCCGGAAACCGCGCAAAAAATCCGCGCCGGAAACTGTGGAGCCGCTGCCCGCGGTTGACTGAACGGCATAATTCCGGAAAGCATTACAAGCCAATGCGACACATCGCCTTTATCGGACTCGGCAGCAATCTCGACGATCCGCACAGCCAATTGCAGCGCGCCTTCGCCGAGCTCGGGAGGTTGACGGAAACGCGATTGCTGGCCAGCTCTTCGTTGTATCGCAGTGCCCCGCTGGACTGCCCCGTTCTGCCCGATTTTCAGACTCATCCCGATTTTGTGAATGCGGTTGCGAAAATTGAAACGGCCCTGATGCCGCAAGTTTTGTTGCAGGCGCTGCTTTCTATCGAGCATCAGCACGGCAGGGAGCGAACATTTCGCAATGCGCCGCGCACGCTAGACCTGGATTTGCTGCTGTATGACGATGTGCAGCTGCACGAACACGGGCTGACCATTCCCCATGCGCAGATGCACTTGCGCGCATTCGTGTTGCGGCCTTTGCTGGAGATAGCGCCCGATATCAGCATACCCGGTTTCGGCAAGGCTGAAAGCGCGCTGGAGCAATGCCGGGATCAGGTACTGGACAGGATATGCGATGCTGTTTGACCGGTATCGCTACATCGTCGTGGAAGGGCCGATCGGCGTCGGAAAGACCAGTCTCGCGCTGCGCCTGGCGCAGCATGCAGGTTCCTCTACGCTGCTGGAGAAGCCGGATGAAAATCCGTTTCTTGCCAGGTTCTACCAGGACCCGCCGCGCTATGCACTGGCGACCCAGCTGTTCTTCCTGTTTCAGCGCGGCAATGAAGTTCGCGACCTTGCCCAGCTCGACCTGTTTCGCGAGAGCACCGTTGCGGATTATCTGTTCGACAAGGACCCGCTGTTTGCGCGCCTCAACCTGAATGAAGAGGAGTTTGCGCTGTATCAGCAGATTTACCGTTCCCTGCAATTGCAAGCGCCGGTTCCGGACCTGGTGATCTATCTGCAGGCTGCCCCCGAGATGCTGGTCGAGCGCGTGCAGCGCAGGGCGCAATCCTACGAATCCGGCATCAGCGAAAGTTATTTGCTGCGCCTGTCACAAAGCTACAGCGATTTCTTCTATCATTACGATTCGGCGCCGGTGCTGATGGTGAACAGCGACCATCTGAACTTTGTTGATCGTGACGAGGATTTCATCCTGTTGCTGAAACGTATCGAGGAGATGCGCGGGCCGCGCGAATTTTTTAGCAGGGGGGATTGATGCGTACTACGCTGACCAAATTGCATAACATGAATGGCAAAGGCGAGAAGATCGCTGTGCTGACCTGCTATGACGCAAGCTTTGCCACATTGCTGGAGACACAGGGAATAGACGTGTTGCTGGTTGGCGATTCGCTGGGCATGGTGTTGCAGGGACATGAATCCACGCTTCCGGTAACGCTGGCCGACATGGTGTACCACACCTCCTGTGTGGTGCGCGGTTCGAAGCAGTCGTTCATCGTCAGCGACATGCCTTTCGGTACCTTCCAGGTCAGCCCGCAACAATCCTTTGTTCATGCCGCACAGTTGATGGCCGCGGGTGCGCAGATGGTCAAGCTGGAGGGCGGCGCATCCATGGTCGAGACCGTGCGCTTCCTGACCGAACGCGGCATTCCGGTGTGCGGGCATATCGGACTGATTCCGCAGTCCGTGCACCAGCTCGGCGGCTACCGGGTTCAAGGCAGGGAATCCGCTGACGCGCAAAATTTGCTGGCCGATGCGGTGGCGCTCGAGCAGGCAGGAGCGGGGATGATCGTGCTGGAAGCGATACCCGCATTGCTGGCCGCCGAAATCACTTCGCAACTGACCATACCGACCATCGGCATTGGCGCGGGCGCGTCCTGTTCCGGCCAGGTGCTGGTGCTGCACGACATGCTGGACGTTTATCCGGGCAAGAAGGCGCGTTTCGTGAAGAACTTCATGCAGGGTGCCGACAGTATCGCGGAGGCGATCGAAAATTACGTTGCCGAAGTCAGGGCAGGCACGTTTCCGTCTCAGAAACACAGCTTCTGATGCAGGTCGTTACAACCATTGCGGCATTGCGCGTCCGGCTGGCCGACGAACGCGCAATCGCATTTGTTCCGACCATGGGCAACCTGCATGCAGGGCATCTCAGCCTGATGGGTCTTGCGCGCGAGCATGGCAGCTGCGTGGTCGCGAGCATATTCGTCAATCCGCTGCAATTCGGGCCGAGCGAGGATTTCGACAGGTACCCGCGCACGCTGGAAAAGGACTGTGCACGGTTGCAGGGCTTGGTGGACGTCGTGTTCGCGCCATCGGTCGACGAAGTTTATCCCGAACAGCAGGAGGTGTTCGTGGAACTGCCGGCAATCGCCGATGTACTGGAAGGTGCCTCGCGCCCCGGACATTTCCGCGGCATGGCAACCGTGGTGCTGAAGCTGTTCAACATGGTGCAGCCGCAGGTTGTTCTGTTCGGGAAGAAGGACTACCAGCAGCTGCACATTATCCGCCATATGGTTGCACAACTGAATCTTCCGGTAACCTCGATCGGCGGCGACACGATTCGGGACGCGGACGGTCTGGCGCTGAGTTCACGCAACCAGTATTTGAGTGAAGCGGAACGAATAGAGGCGGTGGTTCTGTACCAGACGCTTCAAGAAATACGCCAATCCTTGTTGCAGGGAGAGCGGGATATCGAACGTTTGCAGCTGCAGGCTATTGAACGATTGACCAGCCGGGGCTGGTCAGTCGATTATGTGGAAGTCCGCAACCGGTCAGACTTGCTGCCGCCGGGCAAAGTGGAACCAGATGCTCCCCGGGAATGGGTGGTGCTGGCCGCAGCCAGACTGGGCAAAACCCGTCTGATTGACAACTTAGAGGTTTGATGAACCCTTGTCTGCCCGGTTGTTGCGCGTCAGTTGCGCACGACAGGGATTGATTTGAATGAGGAAATGGTCTTGTACGATCCCTTGGCCATGTCGGCCAGGGTGTATTGGTCCAGCACTTCAAGAAACGCGGTCTGCGCATTGAATACGACGGCTTTCAGGCTGCAGGAATTGCTGATCACGCACTGATTCGTGGCCGGGTTGAAACATTCGAGCAAGTCCAGATCGGGTTCGGTCGATCGCACCAGTTCACCGACCAGGATTTCTTTCGCGGGCCGGGCCAGTTTGAGCCCGCCGTGCCTTCCGCGGCTAGTCAGGATATAGCCGTCGCGTCCCAGATTGTGCACCACCTTGACCAGATGGTTGCGTGAAATCCTGTAGAAGTCCGCGATTTCGGTGATCGTCACGTTTTCACCTTTCCTGCTGGCAAGGTAAAGAAGAACGCGCAGCGAATAATCGGTGTACATGGTCAGGCGCATTTCATACTCATTTTGGTTTGCATAGTTTTAGAGTCGCATTCACGAAACCGTAATTCCGGGTCCCCGGCTAATAATTCAAATCAATTTACCGCAATATCGCCGTTCCGCCGAAATCAGAAGGATGTGGTTGATCTATGTCAGGCATGTTGTAACTTTCCTGATATTAATCTTGACCGGGATAATATCAGGCAATTAAGATGTATTCAGGATGTATGTTTATATGTGGTCGTCAAAAAAGCAGTCCGAATATAGATCCTGGAGCGGCATTAATACGGTTGTCAGAACATCACTGGCAGTGACTTCGAAATTATCTGGAGAATGAAAATGAGCTTATATGAGGAAATTGGTGGTGAAGGTGCCGTTAACGCGGCAGTGGATATTTTCTATCGCAAGGTCCTGAAGGATGATCGCATCAAGCGTTTTTTCGACGGTGTCGATATGGATAAGCAGGCCGCCAAGCAAAAAGCATTTCTCACCATGGCCTTTGGCGGGCCGCATAACTACACTGGCGAAGATATGCGGAAAGGGCATGCCCATCTGGTGTCAAAGGGACTCAATGATTCCCATTTCGATGCGGTGATGGAGAATCTGGGCGCGACACTGGCTGAGTTGAATGTTCCGGGAAACCTGATCGCGAAGGCGGCTGCAATTGCAGAAAGCACACGTAACGACGTGCTCGGCAAGTAGGCGCAAGAAAAGATGGCTAACGTTGTCTATGGCGGGCAGTCATACGAATGCGGGGACACTTCGGTGCTCGACTGTTTGACTGCCCAGGGTGTTCCGGTGCCTTCATCCTGCCACTCGGGCATCTGCCAGACCTGTTTGATGCGCGCGACATACGGCGAATTACCCGAGAGATCCCAGGCGGGGCTGAAGCCGACTCTCGCAGCGCAAAACTATTTCATGGCCTGCTCGTGTTATCCGGAGCAGGATATCGAGGTCGTTTTGCCCGAAGCGGGGTTGGGGAAACTTCAGGCAAGCGTTGTCAGTGTCGAGCATCTCAATTCCGAGATCCTGGGCATCCGGCTAAAACCATCCCGCCCTTTCGAATACCGGGCAGGGCAGTTTATCAATCTGTTCATGGACGAAACCACGGCGCGCTGCTATTCACTGGCGAGCGTTCCCTCGCTCCGTGAGGACCTGTTTCTCAACGTGCGGAAGGTTCCTTCCGGTCTGGTGAGCAGCTGGATTTCTGCATACCTCAAGGCAGGCGATGAGATCACGATTTCGGATGCGACAGGAGACTGTTTTTACGTCCCGGGAAACCCCGAGCAGGATATCCTGCTGATTGCGACCGGCTCAGGTCTTGGCCCGCTGTACGGTATTGCGCGTGACGCATTGTTGAGCGGACATCGGGGAAGGCTCAGTCTTTATCACGGCAGCTGCGGCTCGGAAGGATTCTACCTGGTCGGGGAATTAAAGGAGCTGGAGCAAACATATCGCAATTTCAGTTATGTTCCGTGTATATCCGAGGGCGAGGCGTCGGCAGGATACGCGCGGGGGATGGTCCACGATGTTGCGCTTGCGGACAATCCGGATCTTTCCGGGTGGCGTGTCTTCCTGTGCGGAAATCCGGACATGGTCAATGCAGCAAGGCAGGATACTTTTTTTGCCGGCGCATCCATGCGCGAAATTCATGCCGACCCCTTCTAGATAATCGATTAACCATAATCGGATGGCCTGATTCGACCCCCATTGCGAAGCAGGATCGCTCGCCTGAGCAAATGACCGTACCAAGTTTGGTGAACGCGGTTTGCTTTATAAATCTCCATTTCCGTGCGAGCAATCATGGCGAGTAAATTCATGCCGCAGCATAGCTCCCCGGACCGGTTTGACGGATGTTTCTGCGTTGACCATGAATGCATTCGCAGGTAGCATTCGGGACTTTGGCAGCCAAGGGATAGAAACGAGATGCGTCGCAAACTTGTCGTGGGAAACTGGAAAATGTACGGACGCCTGGAGCGCAATCAGGCGTTGCTGCAGGCGATTCTGGCAGGGGTGCGCGGACTTGATAAGGCTGGATATGCGGTATGTGCACCATATCCCTACCTTGCTCAGGCACAATCCGTGCTCGCAGGCAGCAACGTGGCCTGGGGGGCGCAAAATCTGAACCCGCACGAAGAAGGGGCATACACGGGTGAGGTTGCGCCGGGCATGCTGGTCGATTTTGGCTGCACTTATGCAATCATCGGCCATTCAGAGCGGCGCGGGCTGTTCCATGAAAGCAACGAAATCGTATCTGCGAAGTTTGATGCGGCCCTCAAGGCAGGCATGAAACCGATACTTTGCGTGGGTGAGACCCTGGAGGAGCGCGAGTCGGGTATCACCGAGCAGGTGGTGGGTACGCAGCTGGATGCTGTGCTGAATCGTGCGGGCGCGCAAGCCCTGGGCAAAGCGGTGATTGCCTATGAGCCAGTCTGGGCTATCGGGACTGGAAAAACCGCGACACCCGAACAGGCGCAGGCGGTACATGCGTTCATTCGCCAGCGCGTCGCACAACACGATAGCCAGGTGGCACTGAGCTTGTGTATACTCTATGGCGGTAGCGTCAAGGCGGCGAATGCGGCCGAACTGTTCGGGATGCCGGACATTGATGGCGGTCTGATAGGCGGAGCGTCGCTGGTGGCGGAAGAGTTTGTGGCGATTTGCCGCGCAGCTCAGAATTAATTCATGGATATGGGGTAGTGTGTGGAAACATTGGTTTGGGTAGTGCATGTTGTGACGGCAGTGGTGTTGATCGGCCTGGTGCTGATGCAGCACGGCAAAGGTGCCGATATGGGCGCGGCTTTTGGCACGGGTTCGGCAGGGAGCCTGTTCGGGTCCAGCGGTTCAGCAAATTTTCTCAGCCGTAGTACTGCAGTCGCAGCGACGCTGTTTTTCCTTACCAGCCTGTCGCTGACCTATCTGTATTCCCACCCCACGCAGCAGCAGGGGTTGATGGATAAGGTAAATCCGGTTACCACTCAAGCCGCCCCGGTCGCCCCGGCGGCCAGCCCGACACAGACCAGCCCGGTCGATAACTCGAAGGATATTCCTAAGTAATACATTCAGGGTTTTGCGGTTGTGGTGGAATTGGTAGACACGCAAGCTTGAGGTGCTTGTGCCCGCAAGGGCGTGGGAGTTCGAGTCTCCCCATCCGCACCAGAATTTAATAATTGGCCATACATTGGTCTGCCGTCAGGGCGATAAGAATAATATTTGATGGTTATGGGCTAGCTCACAAATCATTTGCAAAGGGGGGAGAGATCCTATGCTGGAAAATTATTTCCCGGTACTGCTGTTTATCTGCGTTGGCGTCGCGATGGGCGTCGTTCCCGTGGTATTGGGCAAACTGGCAGGCCCCAATCGCCCGGATGACAAGAAGCTGTCTCCCTATGAATGCGGTTTCGAGGCATTCGAGGATGCGCGCATGAAATTCGATGTGCGCTACTACCTGGTCGCGATCCTGTTCATACTTTTCGATCTCGAAATTGCCTTCCTGTTCCCCTGGGCGATCGTACTGAAGGAGGTCGGTACGTTCGGTTTCGTCTCCATGATGATCTTTCTGGGAATTCTGGTCGTAGGCTTTGTCTATGAGTGGATTAGAGGGGCTTTGGAATGGGAGTAACGGCATGACCGGAAATCAGTGGCTGCGCACAGCGCGGATCAAGCCTGCTGTCAGGGTTGGCCGGATGCCGGGCTTTCCGGGCTATACCAATTCACCCCGTCAAATATCGCAAGGGGACGGCAATGAGCATTGAGGGCATTCTGGAAAAAGGGGTCGTGACCACGACCCTGGATACCATCATCAATTACACGCGCACCGGCTCACTGTGGCCGATGACGTTCGGGCTGGCATGCTGCGCGGTGGAAATGATGCATGCTGGCGCGGCGCGATACGACCTGGACCGGTTCGGCGTGGTGTTTCGCCCCAGTCCCCGCCAATCGGATGTGATGATTGTGGCTGGAACGCTGTGCAACAAGATGGCGCCAGCGCTGCGCAAGGTCTACGACCAGATGGCCGAGCCGCGCTGGGTGATCTCTATGGGTTCATGTGCGAATGGGGGCGGGTATTACCATTACTCGTACTCAGTAGTACGGGGCTGCGACCGGATTGTGCCGGTGGATGTGTATGTGCCAGGTTGTCCTCCGACCGCCGAAGCCCTGCTTTACGGCATCATACAGCTGCAGAAAAAAATCAAACGAACCAACACGATCGCGCGCTAGGATGAACTATGACTGCTGAATTGGGTACCCTGCGTACCAACCTGACAGTTTCGTTCGGCGACAAGCTGGTCGGTCTGGAAGAAAAGCTCGGTGAATTGACTGTCGTGGTCAGGGCGGCGGATATGCTGGAAGTGCTGACGCGCATGCGCGATGAACCGGCGCTGCGCTTCGAGCAATTGATCGACCTGTGCGCGCTCGATTACTCGGCTTACGGCAGTGATGTTTCCGAGGCGGGTGCATATTACGGCACCGATTTTCCTGTCGCGGACCATCCTGCACACCCGCACCGGTTTGCGGTAGTCTACAACCTGCTTTCGGTAAGCCATAAGGCGCGTTTACGGGTTCGTGTCTTTGCCGAGGATGACGAGTTTCCTGTGCTGGCTTCGGTAATCGACATATGGCCGTCCGCGAACTGGTACGAGCGCGAAGCGTTCGATCTGTATGGCGTGGTGTTCAGCGGCCACCCCGATCTGCGCCGCATCCTGACCGACTATGGCTTTGTCGGCAATCCGTTCCGCAAGGACTTCCCGCTGTCCGGAAATGTTGAAATGCGCTATGACCCCGAGCAGCAGCGTGTGGTGTATCAGCCTGTCTCGATCGATCCTCGCGAGGTGACGCCGCGCATCGTGCGCGAGGAACATTACGCGAGCAAACCGGAGAACGAGTAATGGCTGAAATCAAGAACTACACCATGAACTTCGGGCCGCAGCACCCGGCCGCGCACGGGGTTCTGCGTCTGGTGCTGGAACTGGACGGCGAAGTTATAGAGCGCGCCGACCCGCACATCGGATTGCTGCACCGCGCCACCGAAAAACTCGCTGAGCACAAGACTTTCCTGCAGGCGCTGCCCTATATGGACCGGCTGGATTACGTGTCAATGATGAGCAACGAGCATGCCTATGTACTGGCCGTAGAAAAACTGGCGGGTATCGAGGTGCCGTTGCGGGCTAAATATATCCGCGTAATGTTCGATGAAATCACCCGTCTGCTGAATCACCTGCTGTGGCTCGGGGCGCACGGACTGGATATCGGCGCGATGACCGTATTCCTGTATTGTTTCCGCGAACGTGAAGACCTGATGGATGCGTACGAAGCGGCTTCCGGCGCGCGCTTGCATGCCTCCTACTATCGCCCCGGCGGCGTGTATCGCGACCTGCCGGACAGCATGCCGCAATATCAGGCATCAAAAATCCATAATGCCGCGGCAGTCAAAAGACTCAACGAGAACCGCCAGGGTTCGTTGCTGGATTTTCTGGAAGACTTTACCGACCGCTTTCCCGGTTATGTCGATGAATATGAGACCCTGCTGACGGATAACCGCATCTGGAAACAGCGCACCGTGGGCATCGGCGTTGTCACGCCGGAGCGCGCGCTGGCGCTCGGATTCACCGGACCAATGCTGCGCGGCTCCGGAATAGAGTGGGATTTGCGCAAGACCCAGCCGTACGAAGTATACGATCGACTGGATTTTGATATCCCGGTCGGAAATACCGGCGATACCTATGACCGATATCTGGTACGGGTCGAGGAAATGAGGCAAAGCAACCGCATCATCAAACAATGCATAGCCTGGTTGCGCAACAACCCGGGCCCGGTGATGACCGGAAATCACAAGTTCGCACCGCCTGCGAGGGAATCCATGAAGGAAAACATGGAAGAACTGATTCACCATTTCAAGCTGTTCACCGAAGGGATGCATGTGCCTGCCGGCGAAGCATATGCAGCCGTCGAGCATCCCAAGGGCGAGTTCGGCATATACCTCGTTTCCGACGGGGCGAACAAGCCTTACCGCTTGAAGATACGCGCCCCTGGATTTGCGCATATCGCCGCTCTTGACGAGATGGCGCGCGGCCACATGATCGCGGACGTGGTAACCATCATCGGCACACAGGACATCGTTTTTGGCGAGGTTGACCGCTGATGGATACCTCTAAAAACCCAAACTTCATCCCAACTGCTGTGTTGCTCATAAATTTTCTTGCTTACATATACCTCATATGCGGCGCTGCGAAAATTTATTCGCGCCTTGCATTTGGGCGAATTTTGAATTTTTCGAGGCATCCATAAATGTTATCCGGTCAGATACAAGAAAAAATCAACCGCGAGTTGAAGAAATATCCGGAGGACCAGAAGCAGTCGGCGGTGATGGCGGCGTTGCGCTTCGTGCAGGACGAGAAAGGCTGGATTGCCACGGACGACATGGCGGACATCGCCGCATATCTGGGCATGCCGCAGATGGCGGTTTACGAAGTGGCGACCTTCTATCACATGTATAACCTCAAGCCGATGGGCAGACATACGATTACGGTGTGCACCAATCTGTCCTGCCAGCTGGGTGGCGCAAATGAAACGGTAGAGTACCTGAAGAAGAAGCTGGGCATCGATCTGGGCGAAGCGACCGCGGATGGAAAGTTCGGTTTGCGCGAGGGCGAGTGCATGGGTGCATGCGTTGATGCGCCGCTGTTTACCATCAGCAACAAGAAAATGTGCGGCCGCCTGACGCCGGAAAAGATCGATCAAATATTAGCGGAGCTGGACCAATCATGAACAATATTGCCATGAACGGCCCGGTGATTTTTACCACAATGGATTTCGACCAGCCCTGGACGCTGGAAAACTACCTCAAGGCCGGCGGCTATCAGGCGTTGCGCAAGGTGCTGACCGAAAAGATGGCGCCGGACGCGATCATCGCCGAGGTCAAGGCATCGGCACTGCGCGGACGCGGCGGTGCGGGCTTTCCGACCGGCCTGAAGTGGAGTTTCATGCCGAAGGACTATGCCGGGGAAAAATACATCGTCTGCAATTCCGACGAAGGCGAGCCGGGTACCTGCAAGGACTGGGACATCCTGCGCTACAACCCGCATCTGCTGATCGAGGGCATGGCCATCGCCGCCTACGCGATGGGTGTGAAGACCGGATACAACTATGTGCATGGCGAGATCTTCGAGGCATACGAGCGCATGGAGGAAGCCTGCGAACTGGCGCGTGCCGCAGGTTATCTCGGCGACAGCATCATGGGCACCGACTTCAGCTTCGACCTGCACAACCATCTCGGCTACGGCGCGTATATCTGCGGCGAGGAAACGGCCTTGCTCGAATCCATCGAAGGCAAAAAAGGCCAACCGCGTTTCAAGCCGCCGTTCCCGGCCAGCTTCGGCCTGTATGGCAAGCCGACCACGATCAACAATACCGAGACTTTCGCCAGCATTCCCTACATCATCAAGAATGGCGGACAGGCGTTTCTGAATCTGGGCAGGCCAAACAACGGCGGTACCAAGCTGTTTTCGGTTTCAGGGCATGTAAACAAGCCCGGCAACTTCGAGGTTCCGATGGGGACGCCGTTCAGAAAACTGCTGGAAATGGCCGGCGGAATGCGCGACGGGCGCAAACTGAAAGCCTGCATCCCGGGCGGCTCGTCGATGCCGGTGCTGCCAGGGGAAATCATGATGGATCTGGATATGGACTATGACTCGATTGCCAAGGCCGGTTCGATGCTGGGCACCGGTGCGGTGATCATCATGGACGACACGACCTGCATGGTGCGTGCGCTGGAACGTTTGTCCTATTTCTATTACGAGGAATCCTGCGGTCAATGCACGCCGTGCCGGGAAGGCACTGGCTGGCTGTATCGCATACTGCACCGTATCGAGCATGGCGAGGGTCGCAAGGAAGATCTGGATTTGCTGTTGAGCATGGGCGAGAACATTGCCGGACGAACGATCTGCGCACTGGGCGAGGCGGCAGTCTGGCCGGTTCAGGGCATGCTCAGGCATTTTCGCGACGAATTTGAATATCACATCGAACACAAGCGCTGCCTGGTATGAAATGGATTGGATGAGTAATGATCAATATTGAAATTGATGGCAAGCCGGTCGAGGCGGAACGCGGTTCCACGGTGATGGACGCGGCGAACAGCCTCGGCGTCTATATTCCGCATTTCTGCTATCACAAGAAACTTTCCATAGCGGCAAATTGCCGCATGTGTCTGGTCGAAATCGAGAAGGCGCCGAAGCCGATGCCCGCCTGCGCGACTCCGGTTGCGGAAGGCATGAAAGTGCGCACCCATTCGGAAATGGCGGTCAAGGCACAGAAGGGCGTGATGGAGTTCCTGCTGATCAATCATCCGCTCGATTGCCCGATCTGCGATCAGGGCGGGGAATGCGAGTTGCAGGACCTGGCCGTCGGTTACGGAGGCAGCGCATCGCGCTATCACGAACCGAAGCGCAGCGTGATGCCGAAGGACATCGGCGAACTGATTTCCACCGAAGAGATGAACCGCTGCATCCAGTGCACGCGATGCGTGCGCTTCGGACAGGAAATCGCCGGGATGATGGAACTGGGCATGGCGTTCCGCGGAGAACATTCCGAAATCATGACATTCGTGAACAACTCGGTGGATTCCGAACTGTCCGGCAACATGATCGACCTGTGTCCGGTCGGGGCGCTGACCAGCAAACCGTTCCGCTACACCGCGCGCAGCTGGGAGTTGTCGCGGCGCAAGTCGGTCAGCCCGCACGACGGCCTGGGTTCCAACCTGGCGGTGCAGGTCAAGGACAACCGGGTGATGCGTGTCGTGCCGATCGAGAACGAGGCCGTCAACGAATGCTGGATTTCCGACAGGGACCGGTTCAGCTATGAAGGGCTGAACGTGCCCGAGCGATTGACCAGGCCGATGCTCAAGCAGGACGGCAAGTGGATCGAAGTCGAATGGCAAGTCGCGCTGGAGTATGTCGCTAACGGCTTGCGCCAGATCGTGAGTTCGGCCGGAGCCGACCAGATAGCCGCTCTGGCGACGCCGCACAGCACACTGGAAGAACTTTATTTGCTGCAGAAGCTGGTGCGCGGTCTGGGCAGCGACAATGTTGATTTTCGTCTGCGCCAGTCGGATTTCAGCGCGGACGGCAAGCTTGCGGGTGCGCCCTGGCTGGGTATGCCGGTCGCGGACATCAATACCCGGGACCGTTTCCTGATCGTCGGCAGTTTCCTGCGCAAGGACCATCCGCTGCTGGCAAGCCGTGTGCGCCAGGCCGTCAAACGGGGCGCGCAGGCCAACATCGTGCATGCCAGCGACGACGATCTGCTGATGCCGGTTAAGAACAAGTCCATCGTCGCCCCGGACGAACTGGCGAGCAGCCTGGCGCAAATCCTGAATGCGCTGGCGACGGAAAAATCAGTCACGCTGTCCGGCGATATACAGAAAGTCGTCGCAGCCGTACAACCAACTGCGCAGGCGAGTGCGATTGCGCAAAGCCTGGCGAGCGGCGAGCGCGTCGCAGTATTGCTGGGTAATTTCGCGCAACAGCATCCTCAGTCGGCGCAGATCGCAATGCTGGCCGAGCAGATCGCGGCTTTGTGCGCCGCAACGTTCGGCTACCTGGGCGAAGCGGCGAACAGCGTTGGCGGCTACCTGGCCGGGGCGCTGCCATCCGGCGGGAAGGGCATGAATGCCGCGCAGATGCTGGCCGCGCCGCGCAAGGCTTATCTGCTGCTGAATGCCGAGGTGGAGCTCGATATGCACGATCCGCAGCAGGCGATTGCTGCGATGCATGCTGCCGACATGGTGGTGGCCCTGTCCGCATACAAGCACCGCGCGGCCGAATATGCCGATGTGATGCTGCCGATTGCGCCTTTCACCGAAACGTCTGGTACCTTTGTCAGCACCGAAGGCCGCGTGCAAAGTTTCAGGGGCGCGGTCAAGCCACTGGGCGAAGCGCGTCCTGCATGGAAGGTGCTGCGCGTACTGGGCAACCTGCTGCAGCTGCCGGGTTTCGATCAGGATTCCAGCGAGGCGGTGCGCGAAGAAATTTTGCCCGAGGGCGAGCAGGGCGTTGCCGGCAAGCTGAACAACCATATAGAGGGTGTCGCACTGAAACCCATTGCAGGCGGCAGCCAGGGCCTGCAGCGCGTCAGCGATGTGCCGATCTACACTGCCGATGCAGTGGTACGGCGTGCTGCGGCGCTGCAGCTTACGAGTGATGCTGCAACCCCGTGCGTGGTGATGAACAGCGGCGAGTTGCGCAGGGTGGGCGTGCAGCCCGGCGATACCGTGCGGGTCAAACAGGGCAGCGCCAGCGTGCATCTGGAGGTGCGCGCGGATGACGGCATGCCAGCCGCCGCTGCGCGGGTGTCTGCAGGGCATCCTGCCACGGCTGGACTGGGTGCAATGTTCGGGGCGATCACCGTGGAACCGATAGCCGGAGAGCGGACATGATGGAATTGCTGAACACGCTTGAGCAGGCCGGTCAGAACCTGCTCGGGCCCGCCTGGCTGACGGTCTGGACACTGGTAAAAATCCTTGCGATCGTATTGCCGATCATGGGCACGGTTGCCTACCTGACGCTGGCCGAACGCAAGGTGATCGGCTACATGCAGATCCGTATCGGGCCGAACCGCGTCGGCTATTTCGGATTGCTTCAGCCGATCGCCGACGGCGTGAAACTGTTCCTGAAGGAAATCATCATCCCGAGCGGGTCGAGCAAGTTCCTGTTCGTTATCGCACCGATCATGGCGCTTGCGCCGGCGCTTGCAGCCTGGGCGGTGGTGCCGTTCAACCAGGGTATGGCGCTGTCCAACGTCAATGCCGGACTGCTGTATATCCTGACCATGACCTCGCTGGGCGTATACGGCATCATCATCGCCGGCTGGGCGTCCAATTCCAAGTATGCATTCCTTGGCGCGGTGCGCTCCGCGGCGCAGATCGTGTCGTACGAAATCGCGATGGGCTTCGCGCTGGTGTGCGTACTGATGGCTTCGCAAAGCATGAACATGACCGACATCGTGAACGGCCAGCACGGCCACTGGGGCGCGCTGAACTGGTATGTTATTCCGCTGTTTCCGATGTTCATGGTTTACCTGATTTCCGGCGTCGCGGAAACCAACCGTGCACCGTTCGACATGGCCGAAGGCGAGTCGGAAATTGTCGCGGGTTTTCATGTGGAATATTCAGGCATGGCGTTTGCGCTGTTTTTCCTGGCCGAATATGCAAACATGATCCTGATCGCGTTTCTGACCTCGATCATGTTCCTGGGCGGATGGCTGTCGCCGGTGCCGTTCCTGCCGGACAGCTTCATCTGGCTGCTGGGCAAGGTCGCGTTCATCCTGTTCCTGTTCCTGTGGTTCCGTGCCACTTTCCCGCGTTATCGCTATGACCAGTTGATGCGCCTGGGCTGGAAGGTTTTCATCCCGCTTACCATCATCTGGGTGGTGGTGATCGCAGTCTGGATGCAGACCCGGTTCTGGGTCTGGTAAAAGGCGGAGGAGACGAATATGCAATCGATCAAGAATTTCTTCAAGACCTTCCTGCTTTTCGAGCTTGTGAAGGGCATGGCGCTGACCGGGCGCTATTTCTTCGCGCGCAAGATCACGGTGCAGTTCCCGGAAGAAAAAACCCCGCAGAGCAACCGCTTCCGCGGGCTGCACGCGCTGCGCCGCTATGCGAACGGCGAAGAGCGCTGCATCGGCTGCAAACTGTGCGAGGCGGTCTGCCCGGCACTGGCGATCAAGATCGAGGTGGCCGAACGCGAGGACGGGACCCGGCGCACCACACAGTACGACATCGACCTGGTCAAGTGCATCTTCTGCGGTTTCTGCGAGGAGGCCTGTCCGGTGGATGCGATCGTCGAAACGCGCGTGTACGAATATCACGGCGAGAAGCGCGGCGACCTGTATTACACCAAGCCGATGCTGCTGGCGATGGGCGACAAATACGAAGCGCAGATCGCGGCCGACAGGACGCTGGACGCAAGGTACCGCTAGCCGGCCTAACTGAGGCCGGATCAAGAATTGAGGGCAAGTAATGAATTTTGAAGCCATCGTGTTTTATATGTTTGCCGCACTGATCGTGTTCGCAGCGCTGGGCGTGATCACTGCGCGCAATCCGGTGCATGCTGTTCTGTTCCTGGTGCTGGCATTCATCAGTTCGGCCGGGATATGGCTGCTGCTGGAAGCCGAATTCCTGGCCATCGCGCTGGTGCTGGTGTATGTCGGCGCGGTGATGGTGCTGTTCCTGTTCGTGGTGATGATGCTGGACATCAACTTGGTCAGGCTGCGCGAAGGATTCTGGCGCTGGTTGCCGTTCGGCGCGGGACTGGCCGGACTGATGGCTTTCGAGATGATCTGGGTGCTGGGTTCGGAAAAATCGGCAGGGAGCGCGGTCGCTGTCCGGCACGCAGCCGATTACAGCAACACCAAAGTGCTCGGTCGTCTGCTCTACACCGAGTATGTCTATCCGTTCGAGATTGCCGCGGTGATCTTGCTGGTTGCGATGGTGGCCGCGATTGCATTGACCTTGCGCCGCCGCAAGGATGCCAAGTCGCAGGTTGTCGCCGATCAGATTGCGGTCAAGAAAGCGGATCGCTTGCGCATCGTGCCGATGAAGTCCGCGCGCAACGACCAATAATAAGGGGGCGAAAAACATGATCACGTTGTCGCATTATCTGGTACTGAGTGCCGTGCTGTTCGCCATCAGCGTGGTCGGCATCTTTCTTAACCGCAAGAATCTGATTGTTCTGCTGATGGCGATCGAAATGATGCTGCTGGCGGTGAACACCAACTTCCTCGCGTTTGCGCATTACCTGAATGACACTGCAGGACAGGTCTTCGTGTTCTTCATCCTGACCGTGGCTGCCGCCGAAGCTGCCATCGGACTGGCGATACTGGTGGTGCTGTTCCGCAACCTGAGCACGATCAATGTCGAAGATCTGGACAGTTTGAAAGGCTGACGGGATGAATATGCAAACTCTCTATCTGCTGGTTCCGCTGGCTCCGCTGGCCGGGGCGTTGATTGCCGGCGTGTTCGGAAAACGGCTTGGGAGAACCTGGTCGCACCGCATCACCATTTTGATGGTGGCGGTTTCATTCCTTGCTTCACTGGTGATCTTCAGGGATGTCCAGGACGGCCACCGTTTCAATGGCTCGGTCTATACCTGGCTGACCTCGGGAGACGCCAGATTCCAGGTCGGGTTCCTGATCGACAGTCTCACCGCTCTGATGATGCTGGTGGTCACCTTCGTATCGCTGATGGTGCACATCTACACGATAGGCTACATGAGTGAAGACGCCGGCTACCAGCGCTTCTTCAGCTACATCTCTCTGTTCACCTTCTCGATGCTGATGCTGGTGATGGCCAACAATTTCATGCAGCTGTTCTTCGGCTGGGAAGCGGTGGGACTGGTTTCCTACCTGCTGATCGGCTTCTGGTACGACCGGCCGACCGCGATCTATGCGAACCTGAAAGCCTTCCTGGTGAACCGGGTCGGTGACTTCGGTTTTCTGCTGGGTATCGCGCTGGTGCTGATGGTGTTCGGCACGCTGGATTATGCCGCGGTATTCGCCAATGCTGCCAGCCACGCCAATGACATCGCGCCTATCCCCGGCATGCATGTGAACCTGCTGACCGCGATATGCATACTGCTGTTCATCGGCGCGATGGGCAAGTCGGCACAATTTCCGCTGCATGTATGGCTGCCCGATTCGATGGAAGGCCCAACCCCGATTTCCGCGCTGATCCACGCCGCAACCATGGTGACTGCAGGCATCTTCATGGTGGCGCGCATGTCGCCCATGTTTGAGCTGTCGGATACCGCGCTGTCATTCGTGATGGTGATCGGAGCGATCACGGCGCTGTTCATGGGTTTCCTCGGCATGATCCAGAACGACATCAAGCGGGTCATCGCCTATTCAACCTTGTCGCAGCTCGGCTACATGACCGTCGCGCTGGGTGCTTCCGCATACTCGGCGGCGATCTTCCATCTGATGACACATGCCTTCTTCAAGGCTCTGCTGTTCCTGGCTGCGGGCAGCGTCATCATCGCGATGCACCACGATCAGGATATCCGCAACATGGGTGGCCTCAGGAAGTACATGCCGATCACCTGGATCACTTTTCTGATCGGTTCGCTGGCCCTGATCGGCACGCCGTTCTTTTCGGGTTTCTATTCCAAGGACAGCATCATCGAGGCGATCAAGCTGTCGCACCTGCCGGGTGCAGGATTTGCCTATTTTGCGGTGGTGGCAGGTGTCTTCGTCACCGCGTTCTATACATTCCGTGTGTACTTCCTGGTATTCCATGGCAAGGAGCGCTTCGGAAAACCGGCTCACAAACATCAGGACACGGGGCATGACAATCATCACGGTCTCGAACCGGGACAGAAGCCGCACGAGTCGCCATGGGTTGTTACCCTGCCGCTGATCCTGCTGGCCATTCCGTCGGTACTCATCGGTTATTTGACCATCGAGCCGGTTTTGTTCGGCAACTATTTTAAAGACGCCATTTACATCTCGGCAGGGCATCCCGGGGTGGCAGAGCTGGCAGAAGAGTTTCACGGCGCATTTGCAATGGCTTTGCACGCCCTGTACGGGTACCCGCTTTGGATTGCTTTGTCAGGCGTGCTGACCGCGTGGGTGTTCTATATGAAACGCCCGGATTTCCCGGTTGCGCTTCAAAAGCGTTTCAGCTTCATCTACACTCTGCTGGATAACAAATATTACTTCGATATTTTCAACGACTGGTTCTTTGCCGGCGGAGCGCGCGGCACAAGTCGTTTCCTGTGGAAATTCGGCGATATCAAGCTGATCGACGGGGTAATGGTCAACGGTACGGCCAAGGTAATCGGCCTGTTTTCCGGAGTGCTGAGGCGTCTCCAGTCCGGCTATATTTATCACTATGCGTTTTCCATGATCATCGGCGTGTTCGTGTTGCTGACGGTGCGGAACTGGTTTCATTGATATGGGCACCTCTAAAAACCCGGATTTCATCCCAACTGCTGCGTTGCAGGAAAAATTTCTTGCTGACATATCCTCCATATGCGGCGCGGCGAAATTATTCCTGCGCCTTGCATTTGGGCGAACTCCAAATTTTTTGAGGCACCCATGTGTCGTTATAAAGTGATCACGAAAGTGAAGGAATAAAGCATGTTTCTGGGATTACCTGTGATTAGTGTTGCGATCTGGCTGCCGATCCTTTTCGGCATACTGGTGCTGGCAACCGGCGACGACAAGAATGCTCCGCTGGCGCGCGCATTGGCGCTGGTCGGCTCGGTGCTGGGCTTCCTGGTGACGATCCCGTTGTATACCGGTTTCATGCGCGACACCTCGGCGATGCAGTTCGTCGAAATGCACAACTGGATCACGCGATTCAACATCCACTATCACGTGGGTGTGGACGGCATTTCGGTGCTGTTCATTCTGCTTACCTCGTTCTTCACGCCCATCGTGGTGCTGGCCGGATGGCGCGTGATCGAGAAGCGTGTCGCGCAATACATGGCGGCATTCCTTATCATGTCCGGAATCATGATTGGCGTGTTCGCAGCACTGGATGCGATCCTGTTCTATGTGTTCTGGGAAGCCATGCTGATTCCGATGTTCCTGATCATCGGCGTGTGGGGCGGCGCCAACCGCGTATATGCTGCGGTCAAATTCTTTCTATACACGCTGCTTGGCTCGCTGTTGATGCTGGTTGCATTCATCTACCTCTACAATCATTCCGGCGGCAGTTTCGAAATACTCGAATTTCAGCAAGTCGCGATACCGATAAACGCGCAGATCCTGATCTTCATCGCCTTCTTCTTCGCCTTTGCAGTGAAGGTGCCGATGTTCCCGGTGCATACCTGGTTGCCGGATGCACACGTGGAAGCGCCTACCGGAGGTTCGGTGATCCTGGCGGCGATCATGCTGAAGATGGGGGCTTACGGTTTTCTGCGTTTGTCGATACCGATCGTCCCGGATGCGAGCCATCGTTTGGCCGGAGTAATGATCGCGCTGTCGCTGATCGCGGTGGTCTACATCGGACTGGTGGCGCTGACCCAGACCGACATGAAGAAGCTGGTGGCCTATTCATCCATTTCGCACATGGGTTTTGTCACGCTGGGCCTGTTCATCTTCAACGATTACGGAATGGAAGGCGCGCTGCTTCAGATGATTTCGCACGGCTTCGTTTCCGGCGCACTGTTCCTCTGCATCGGGGTGCTGTACGACCGGATGCACTCGCGCAACATTGCCGACTACGGTGGCGTCGCGAACACCATGCCGGTATTCGCCGCATTCTTCATGCTTTTCGCGATGGCCAATGTCGGGCTTCCCGGCACCAGCGGTTTCGTCGGCGAATTCATGGTGGTGCTCGGCACGGTGAGAACCAACTTCTGGTATGCATTTGCCGCTGCATCCACGCTGATCTTCGGCGCTGCCTATACGCTGTGGATGTACAAGCGGGTAATCTTCGGTGCAGTAGCCAACGAGCATGTTGCCAAGCTTGCCGATATCACCCTGCGCGAAAAATCGATTTTCGCGATCCTGGTGATTGCCGTGCTGGGCATGGGATTGTATCCGTTGCCGTTCAGTGAAATTCTGCATGTGTCGGTAAACGATTTGCTGGTGCATGCGGCAAGATCCAAATTGCCGTGATCAGGAAACGGGGTCACATGATCTGCCTTGGACAAACGACTTACGACTGGGTTTGAAATGAATATGGATTTGATGACGAATTTGATGCCGGCCAGCCCGGAAATCTTTTTGCTGGTCATGACGTGCGTGATCCTGATCGCGGATTCGCTGATCAAGCAAAGCGGCAGGCTGATCACATACATGCTGGTGCAGCTCACCCTGATGGTTTGCGCGCTGATCACCGTCGGCACTCATCAGAACGGCGTGGCGCATGTCTTTCACAACATGTTCGTGGACGACCTGATGTCCGATGTGCTGAAACTGCTGACCTATCTGTCTGTCTCGATGATGCTGGTGTATTCGCGCCAGTACCTGACCGTGCGCGATCTGTTCAGCGGCGAGTTCATGGTGCTGACGCTGTTTGCAACGCTGGGCATGATGGTGATGATTTCCGCGAATCATTTCATCACGCTATACCTGGGCCTGGAACTGCTGTCGCTTAGCCTGTATGCGGCGGTTGCACTGCAGCGCGATTCCGCGATTGCCACCGAGGCAGCGATGAAGTACTTCATTCTAGGTGCGCTCGCTTCGGGGCTGCTGCTGTACGGGATGTCGATGCTGTACGGTGCGACCGGCTCGCTGCAACTGGATGCGGTGTCCAGGTCGATCCATTCCGGCACCGCGAACAATACGTTGCTGGTTTTCGGGCTGGTGTTCGTCGTGTCCGGTCTCGCATTCAAGCTCGGTGTGGTGCCATTCCATATGTGGTTGCCCGACGTTTATCATGGTGCTCCGACCGCAATGACCATGCTGATCGGGTCGGCACCGAAACTGGCTGCATTCGCGTTCGTCTCTCGTCTACTGGTGACCGGCCTGCAACCGCTGGTGCAGCACTGGTCCGGCATGCTGATCATTCTTGCCATCGCATCGATGGCGCTCGGCAATATCACCGCAATCGCGCAGACCAACCTGAAGCGCATGCTTGCGTACTCGACCATCGCGCACATGGGTTTTCTGCTGCTGGGATTCATCAGCGGCGACCAGGAGGGCTACGGCTCGGCCATGTTCTACGCGGTGGTCTATGTGCTGATGACACTGGGCTCTTTCGGCATGATCATGATGTTGTCCAGGGTCGGTTTCGAGGCTGACAACCTGAGCGACTTCAAGGGTCTGAACCAGCGCAGTCCGTGGCTGGCTTTCCTGATGCTGTTGTTGATGTTTTCGATGGCCGGGGTTCCACCCACGGTGGGTTTCTATGCAAAGTTCTCGGTGCTGAACGCCGTTGTGCAATCCGGCCACGTATGGCTGGCGGTCGTGGCGGTGCTGTTCTCCCTGATCGGCGCGTTCTATTATCTGCGCATCGTCAAACTGATGTATTTCGATGCGCCGGAAAGCCACGAACCGATCATCTTCGGACAGGACACGACGCTGCTGATGAGCCTGAACGGAGTCGGCCTGCTGTTGCTCGGCCTGCTGCCCGGCACGCTGATGTCGGTATGCGCGGTGTCGGTCCAGCAATCCCTGTTGCTGCATTAGGCAATCCCGGTTGGAACGATCCCGGAGCCTGGCCAGCCGATTGAAGCTGGGCACTGAACGCCGGATACACCCAAATACCCGGACAAGCAGGGTGTTTCGTAAGGGATTTTGATAGCGGATCGATTTACGGTATCATCGCCGCCTACGAAAGCATTTGCTAAAACCATTAGCCTTTCCGCCAGCAGTCAGAAGACGACAGTCATGCGGCAGGTTATATCCGGACATCCGCATGACCAAGTACATCTTTATCACGGGCGGCGTTGTTTCTTCTCTGGGGAAGGGCATCGCCGCCGCTTCGCTTGCAGCCATACTCGAATCGCGCGGGCTGAAGGTAACGATGCTCAAGCTCGACCCCTATATCAACGTGGACCCGGGCACCATGAGCCCGTTCCAGCACGGTGAGGTTTTCGTGACCGAGGACGGGGCGGAAACCGATCTGGATCTGGGCCACTACGAGCGTTTCATTTCTGCCAAGATGCGCAAGGCCAACAACTTTACCACCGGCCAGATCTACGACAGCGTGATCCGCAAGGAACGGCGCGGCGAATATCTCGGCAAGACCGTACAGGTGATCCCGCATATCACCAACGAAATCCAGGAGTTCATCGAGCGCGGTGCAGCCGCCTCGCATGATGGCAATGTCGATGTGGCGATCATTGAAATCGGCGGGACCGTCGGCGACATCGAGTCGTTGCCGTTCCTGGAAGCTGCAAGGCAGATGGGTTTGCGCCTGGGGCGCAACCAGGTTGCTTATGTGCATCTAACCCTAGTCCCTTACATTGCCACTGCCGGCGAACTGAAGACCAAGCCGACCCAGCACAGCGTGCAGAAATTGCGCGAAATCGGCATTTTCCCGACCGCATTGATTTGCCGTGCCGATCGTGAAATCCCAGATGACGAGCGCGGCAAGATTTCGCTGTTCGCCAATGTGCGCGAAGAAGCCGTGATTTCGATGTGGGATGTGGACAGCATTTACAAGGTGCCGCAAATGCTCAACCAGCAAGGTTTGGATCGCATCGTCTGCGAGGAACTGAGAATGGATTTGCCGCCTGCCGATCTGTCGGTTTGGACAAAACTGGTTAAGTCACAGGAAAATCCGCAGCATCGGATCACCATCGGCATGGTCGGAAAATATGTCGACCTGACCGAATCGTACAAGTCTCTTATCGAGGCGTTGCGCCATGCCGGGATACACACCGCAACGCAGGTGAAAATCGAATATATCGATTCCGAAGCGCTTGAAACATCAGGCATGAAAAGCCTGGAGCATTTCGATGCGATACTGGTTCCCGGTGGCTTCGGAAAGCGCGGCACGGAAGGCAAGATTTCCGCAATTCGCTTTGCCCGCGAAAACAAGATTCCCTATCTCGGTATCTGTCTCGGGATGCAGCTGGCGGTGATCGAGTTTGCCCGCCATGTGGCGGGCATGGCCGACGCGAACAGCACCGAATTCAATCCGGCTACCGAACATCCGGTGGTCGCGCTGATCAACGAATGGCTGGACCGCGATGGCAAGGTCGAAACTCGCGACAACGACTCAGACCTGGGCGGAACAATGCGACTCGGCTCGCAGCGTTGTCCGATCAAGCCCGGCACCATGGCGCAAAGCATTTATGGTGATGAAGTCAATGAACGGCACCGCCATCGCTATGAAGTCAACAACCATTACGTGCCGGAACTGGAAAAGTCAGGGCTGATCATTTCGGCCCGCACCCCGAGCGAAGATCTGCCTGAAATCATGGAATTGCCGAAATCCATGCATCCATGGTTCATGGGCGTGCAATTCCACCCCGAATTCACCTCTACGCCGCGCAGCGGGCATCCCTTGTTTAAATCGTTCGTTCAGGCTGCGCTGCAACGACAGTCAACACATGCCAAAGAGAAGGTATCCGCGTGAAACTATGCAACTTCGAAGTTGGCTTAGACCAGCCGCTGTTTCTGATTGCCGGTCCGTGCGTGATCGAGTCGCGGCAGATGGCGCTGGATACCGCCGGCGTGCTGAAGGAAATCTGCAGCGAACTGAAGATAAACTTCATCTACAAGTCATCATTCGACAAGGCTAATCGAAGTTCCGGGAAATCGTTTCGCGGCCCGGGAATGGATGAGGGTCTGAAAATTCTTGCCGAAGTCAAAAAACAGATCGGTGTGCCGGTACTGACTGATGTGCATGACATCGAAGAGATTGCGCCGGTCGCGGCAGTGGTCGATGTGCTGCAGACGCCCGCATTCCTTTGCAGGCAGACCGATTTCATCCATGCGGTTGCGAAATGCGGCCGTCCGGTGAATATCAAGAAGGGACAGTTCCTGTCGCCCTGGGATATGCAGAACGTGGTCGCAAAGGCGCGCGAAGCGAGCGGCGCGGACAACATCATGGTGTGCGAGCGGGGGGCGTCATTCGGCTACAACAACCTGGTGTCGGACATGCGCTCGCTGGCAGTGATGCGCAACACCGGTTGCCCAGTGGTGTTCGACGCTACCCACTCGGTGCAGCTGCCGGGCGGTCAGGGGACAGTCAGCGGCGGGCAGCGCGAGTTCGTGCCGGTGCTGGCGCGTGCCGCGGTCGCGGCGGGAGTTTCCGGCCTGTTCATGGAAACGCATCCGGATCCTGCCAAGGCGTTGTCGGACGGGCCGAACGCTTTTCCGCTCGGGCATATGAAGGAATTATTGCTGGTACTGAAATTGCTTGATGAAACAGTCAAGCAGCAGGGCCTGATTGAAGAACAGATCGATTTGAAAAACATTTAGAAGAAGGAAGAAGGTAAATAGAATGAGCGCAATAGTCGATGTAATCGCCCGTGAAATACTGGATTCGCGCGGAAACCCGACCGTGGAAGCGGACGTATTGCTGGAATCCGGTGTGATGGGGCGTGCCGCGGTGCCGTCCGGCGCATCCACCGGCGAAAAGGAAGCGATCGAGTTGCGAGATGGCGACAAACAGCGCTATCTGGGCAAGGGTGTCCTGAAGGCAGTGGAGAATGTGAATACCGAAATCGCCGAAGCGATCATCGGTCTGGATGCCGCCGAACAGGCCTTTATCGACCAGACCATGATCGAGCTGGACGGTACCGAGAGCAAATCGCGCCTCGGAGCGAATGCGATCCTGGCCGTCTCGATGGCGGTGGCGCGCGCGGCTGCCGAAGAGAGCGGATTGCCGCTGTACCGCTACCTGGGCGGTGCGGCGCGCATGGAAATGCCGGTGCCGATGATGAATGTGATCAACGGCGGCGCGCATGCGACCGGCGGTTCGGACATGCAGGAATTCATGATTATTCCGGTCGGCGCGCAGAGTTTCCGTGAAGCGTTGCGCACCGGCGCTGAAGTATTCCACGCGCTGAAGGCGGTGTTGCACAAGCGCGGACTGCCAACCACGGTGGGCGATGAAGGCGGTTTCGCTCCCGCGCTGGGCTCCAACGAAGCGGCATTGAAAGTCATCGTCGAAGCCATCGAGGCAGCCGGTTATGTGCCGGGCTCGGATGTGGCGATCGGTATGGATCCGGCGGCATCGGAATTCTACAAGAACGGGAAATACCACCTGAAGGCGGACAAGCTGACCCTGACCTCGGCGCAGATGGTCGACCTGTATGCCACCTGGGTGGACAAGTACCCCATCATCACCATCGAGGACGGGATGAGCGAGCACGACTGGGACGGCTGGAAAATGCTGACTGACCGGCTCGGTAAAACCATCCAGCTGGTCGGTGACGACATTTTTGTGACCAATACCAAGATACTGCGCGAAGGCATCAAACGCGGCATCGCCAATTCGATCCTGATCAAGGTCAACCAGATCGGCACCCTGACCGAAACATTTGCGGCGATCGAGATGGCCAAGCGCGCCGGCTATACCGCGGTGATCTCGCACCGTTCCGGCGAAACCGAAGACAGCACCATAGCCGACATTGCGGTGGCCACGAATGTGCTGCAGATCAAGACCGGTTCAATGTCGCGCTCGGATCGCATGGCAAAATACAACCAGTTGCTGCGTATCGAGGAAGACCTGGGTGACACTGCCTCTTATCCGGGGCGCGATGCGTATTATCAGTTGGGCTGATGCGTGCGGTCACGCTGATCCTGGTTGCTCTCCTGCTCTTGCTGCAGTACCCGCTGTGGCTTGGCAAGGGCAGCTGGCTGCAGGTGTGGGATCTGCACCGCCAGGTCGAGGCGCAGCAGCAACTCAACCAGCAGACCCGGATGCGTAATGCGGTGCTCAATGCCGAGGTGCTTGATCTCAAGCAGGGTACTGCAGCCATCGAAGAGCGTGCGCGCAGCGAACTGGGCATGATCAAGCGCAACGAGGTTTTCTATCAGATATTGGATGACCCGAAGCATAAATCTGCAGGCGAGCTAACCGCACAGCCTTCCGCAGCTGCCACCGCCCCACATTGATCCTTATCTTCCCGTCCGGGCTTGCCGGCATTTGTGCGGCCGGATCTGCTGGTATCCGCGTGGTGAACAGCCGGGAAAAGCGGCTTTGCCCGTTATTTATGTAATATATTGATCAGTCAGGATAATATGGTTTATTCGCGATTGTGTATTCCGGCGATCCTTAACCGGCCATCTGAAAACTTACCGTTCATCAGTATAAAACAACCGTTGATTACTGCAGTTTTTGACTAATCGGCGGTTATTAAATACTCTGCAGTCACTTGGCAAACCTGTTGAAAAGCAGGGACGCAAAATCACCGGCCTAAGGGAAACTATGGCGGCGGGACTGCAACACGGGGAATATTCGTGTTAGTGACCCACCTGCCTCCTGTGCCATTTTGAATGATGAATGGGAGCGCAAAATGGAAACCTGGATATCTGCTTCGCATTTCACGCGGGCACAGGCAACAATGCTGAAGCTCGGGCTTGGGTTGATGCTGGTCGGATATGCCATTTCTTCACATGCAGCCCCAGCCGGCTTTGATAATTCCGCCCCCGGTTTCGATGTTATTTCCCTTCCACTTGCCTTTTCAGTGACCGGAGTCGACCAATCTTCCGGCCTGACTAAAAACGATCAGTTGCCCGGCCGATTTGGTTTCGGTAAATTACCGGACTTGCGCCCTTATTTCGATCTGAAGAAAGTGACCGCATGGGTGGCCAGCATCCGCTGGCATGTGTCTGAAGAGGACAGCCATCCATCCTTTTCACCGCGGCTGCAGGTGGAATCCAGGAATAATCTGATATCGATCAGGCCGACCAGCCACTCGATTACAGTGGAGTGGAGCACTAAGCTGGATTGACCGTCCGGGCTTTTACGTATCAAGGTTAGATCCAATCACGCGCTTCACCCCGGCGCTGAGCAACAAAATGCTGAATGCGGCCAGTACTGCGGTAGCCAACAAATGCGGGGCATCTACCGAGAAATGGAACAGTTCACGCAGAACAGGGATATTGAATATCATCGCCAGTCCGGCGGCGCCTCCCAGCACTATCCACCAGAGAGCAGGATTCCCGCCCGACCAGGATCTGCGCCACGACATTCCCAGTGATCGATTGCTGAACACCAGCGCGATATTGCCGGTGACCATCGCAACGAACACCAGTGCCCGCACGGTATTTTCTTCATAACCCCGCGATATTCCCCACACATAAATGGCGGCAATCGCCACCAGTGACACGCAACCCTGCAGCAGGCTACCGGCAAGCAATTTTCCGCCGAACAGCGGTTGCTTTGCCTGTCGTGGCGGCCTCTGCATGATACCGGCTGCTTCGGGTTCGGCCTCGAAGAAAATCGAGCAGGCCGGGTCAATGATCATCTGCAGGAACATGATGTGCGCGGGCAGCAGCAGCAGCGGTTCGCCGAGCACCACCGGCAGCAGCGCCATTCCGACGATCGGGATGTGCACCGCCAGCACGTAGCTCATTGCCTTGCGCAGGTTGTCATAGACACGGCGTCCCAGGCGGATGGTCGCGACCAGCGACGCAAAATCATCGTCCAGCAGCACCAGGCCGGCGGCTTCGCGCGCCACATCGGTACCTCTCTTGCCCATCGCAACTCCGATATGCGCGGCTTTTAGCGCAGGGGCATCATTCACACCATCACCTGTCATCGCGACGATCTCACCGTTGTCCTTGAAGGCGTCCACCAGGCGCAACTTCTGTTGCGGCACGATGCGTGCGAATACCTGCACGGTGCGCAGTCTGGCGCGCAAAGCTTCGTCGGAAAGCGTGTCCAGATTGGCACCGGTCAATACCTGGTCGGCCGGCAGGCCCAGTTCACGCGCGATCGCCTGTGCAGTGCCGGCATGGTCTCCGGTGATCATCACGACACGGATGCTTGCCGCATGGCATTGCGCGATGGCTTCAGTGACGTCCGGGCGCAGCGGGTCTTGCAGGCCGAGCAGTCCGACAAAGGAGAACTCGATGTCATGCTGCTGCACCGGCCACTGATGCTCCGGGTCTTGGCCGGGCCTGAGTTCCGCTCGCGCCACTCCCAGCACGCGCAACCCCAGGGCCGCCATTTCGGCCGCAACTTCAGCAATTGCACCTGCCTCTGTCACGGGCAGGTGGCAAAGGTCGACAATAGCTTCCGGCGAGCCCTTGGCTGCGACGACATGATGTTCCTTGCCGTCGCCCTGCCAGACATGGGACATCGCAAGCAGGTCGGGACTCAAGCTGTATTCATGGACCAGTTGCCATGCCTCATGCAGGTGTTCGCTGCCGCTCAGGGTGCGTTGCCCCAATTCGTGCAGTGCGCGCTCCATCGGGTCGAACGGTTCGCGCTCGCTGGCCAGGATGCCGAACTCCACCAGTTCGTGCCAGGGCTCCGGCAAAGTGCCATTGCGATCCACATTCAGCATTTGGCCGTTGCTGTACAGCTTGCTGATCACCATGCGATTCTCGGTCAGCGTGCCGGTCTTGTCGGTGCACAGCACGGTGGTAGCTCCCAGCGTTTCGATCGCGTCGAGCCGCCGCGTCAGCACATTCCGTTGCGAAATCCGCCAAGCGCCCAGCGCCATGAACACAGACAGGATCACAGGGAATTCTTCAGGGAGGGATGCCATCGCCAGGCTGATACCGGCCAGCAACGCGTCCAGCCAGTGGCCGCGTGTAATGCCATAAACCAGCACCAGCAGCATGCAGAGAGCACCGGCGGATATCGCCAGACGTCGCACCAGTCCGGCGGTCTGGATACGCAGCGGTGAAATGCCGGAACGCGTGTCATCGAGCGATTTTCCGATCTGCCCGATCGCGCTGGATTTGCCGGTGGCGGTCACCAGGGCAATGCCGCTGCCCTGCACCAGTATCGTTCCCGCGTACACGAATGGCTGGTCGTCGCCGCCCGGCAGGAGAACAGTCGAATCCGCGCTGCCCGGTCGTTTCCGAACTGGAACCGATTCGCCGGTCAGCATCGACTCGTCGGCAGACAGGTCGTTGCAGCTCAGCAACACCGCGTCTGCGGCGACGCGGTCTCCTTCCTTGAGCAGCATCAGGTCGCCCGGCACCACCTCCCGTCCCGCAATGCGCTGCTGCCTGCCGTCGCGTATCACCAACGCACGCGGACTGGACAGGTCGCGCAGCGCTTCCAGCACTCGCTGGCTTTTGTGCTGTTGCGACACGGTCATCACGATGATCAGCACCACGAAGAACAGCAGCATCAGCGCGTCCTGCGCATCGCCCAGCAACAGGTAAATCGCGCCGGCAAAGACCAGCAACAGGAACATCGGCTCACGCAACGCACCGGCAACGGAGTGCCACAGGCGATGCGGTCGGGGCGTATTCAGCTCGTTGTATCCGGATACGGCAAGGCGCTGTTGCGCTTCTGCCGCACTCAACCCGGTAATTGATACTCGTGCTTTCATCGTGCTCATGCCGGCGGACCAGATTCGTTGCGATGATGGAAGCATACCCTGATCGCGATCAAGGAGTAAGCCACAGGAAGTTTTGTCTGGATTGCGGAACAAAAGTACTGCGCGAGCGGCGCGTTTAGGGTAAATTGCGATCCTTTTATATAAATAATGGAACGGACAGAAACGGATATATCCGCCCTGTTCCATGCTAGGCAAATCGACTGGTTACATACAATGGGAGCATGAGGTTATGACGCAATACAGCAAGCGCATGGTGATCGTTCATTGGCTGACTTTGGCATTGTTGATCGTTGCCTGGTATCTGGGCGACAGCCTGGGCGACGCGATCGACGAGAGCAAGTCGACCCTGGCCGGATATCTGGTCCATATGGCGGTGGGAGTTTCGATACTGGTACTGGTACTGTCGCAACTGTTTTTTCGCCACAGGGACGGCACTCCGCCGATGCTGAAAGACAAACCGGTATTCCTGGCCGCCGCCAAGGGCGTCCATCACCTGCTGTACACCGTGCTGTTGCTGTTGCCGTTCAGCGGCATCATGACCGTGATTACCAGCACGGCCGGCAAGGCTCTGCTGGCCGGGGATGCTGGCCTGCTGCCCAAGGCGCATGGCTACCACGGCGTGTTTGCGCATTCCGTGCATGAAGTCCTGGTCAATGTGCTGATCGGGCTGGCGGTGGTGCATCTGCTCGGCGCGCTGAAACACCAGTTCGTGATGAAAGATGGGTTGATTGAACGCATGAAGCTGCCCAGTAATGACTGATCTGCGCTGACCGAGCGGTTCCGGGGCGGGCCAGCAACCCGCTCCTTGTCGTTCTAGAAACGGGCGGATTGCATTACCCAGCCTATCCCGCCCAGCGCTCCGAAGAAGATCAGCAGATGCACCCAGCTCCACAACAGGTAGCGACGCGATAGCCTGGCCTGGTCGAGATTGCTGACCAGGAACAACTCCCCGCCACGCGGGCGGCTGATGATGTTGATATCGGCTTGCGCCTCGGCTTCTCGCCTCATGTTCGCCACTTCGCGCCTGGCGGCAGACCGCGCCAGCATCCATTCCTGCATATCCAGCGTGCCGTTGCCGTCCAGATCGAAGCGCTTGAGCAATGCCGGCATGTCCTTTTTCCATTCCGCCAGCAGTGCACCTATTTCTTCACGGGTGTCGAATTCCAGGCTGCTGCCACCCTGGGTGCGGAATTGGCCAATCACGTAAATGCTGTCGTGTTCGATCAGTTTCCACTCGGTATAGCGGTAATCGCCATCGTGCCATTGGTCGCGGTGACGGGTCAGTATCTCGGCATTTTCCGGATCGACAACGCACTCACCGGTTTCGTCGCGCAGGATGAAGGTGTCGTAGCTTTCGCCCCGGTCTACGGTCTTCCAATTGCCTTCCGATTCACGTTGTTCGATGTGATAGCGGCACCACAGGCAGGGCAGCAGGCTGAGCTGCCCGATCACGGGTTCGCCGAACGGGTGGCCGCGTCCGGCAAGTTCCACATAACCCTGTACGGCAGAGGCGATCTTCGAGGTCGGGGTGTCGCGTATGGTGCGCAGCCTGTTCAGCGCAGACAGCCAGGCCAGTATGCTGATCGTAGCCATCAGTGACAGCACGAACAGCCAGCCGTTGCGGGACTCCAGCCAGAGTCCGACCAGCAACAGCAGCAGCTGAGCCCCCGAGGTGACCAGGTGAGCGTAATCGCGGCGCAGCGAGACCAGCATGATCAGGCGATCGCAATCAGCTGAATAGCGCTTTCATGTCCACATCTGCTTTCTCGCTGGCGCTGAATTCCAGCAGCGGCTTTTCGCCGAAGTTGAACATGCCGGCGATGATGCTGGCGGGGAAAACTTCGATCTGCACGTTGTTGATGTTCACCGCTTCGTTGTACAGCTCGCGGCGATCGGCGATGCCGTTCTCCAGCGAGGTGATGCGGTTCTGCAGACGGATGAAATTTTCATTGGCTTTCAGTTCCGGGTAGGCTTCCGCGACCGCAAAGATGTTGCCCAGGCCGGCGCGCAACGCACCTTCCGCCTGGCCCAGCGCACCGATGTCCTGGCGTTCGCGGGCGGCATGCACCTGGGCACGCGCCGCAATCACTTTCTCCAGTGTGGCCTGTTCGAATTGTTTGTATTGTTTGCATACTTCGACCAGCTTGGGCAGTTCGTCGTGACGCTGTTTGAGCAGCACATCAATGTTGGCCCACGCCTTGGACACGGCGTGCTTGACGCTGACCAGATGGTTGTAAAGACTGATGCTGTAGATCACCAGCACCACGACGACGCCGAAAAATATCAGCATGCCCATATTTCCCCCTTTTACATGAATGAGTCTGTCTGCGGGGAGATTGTGCCACTGATTTGAACGATGGGCGAATTTCCCGCATGTGCGTTTTATCGTGGAATTACCGTGTACCGTTCCGTCTTGATTCGCGACACTGATCTTGATACGGTAACCGCTGCGGAACCCGACTGTCTGGCGGGAGATTCAATGAACATCGCTGTGCTCGGCTGTTATGGCGGTATCGGCGGCGCGCGGCGCACCACCGCGCTGCTGCTGGACGACGACGTGCTGGTCGACGCCGGCACAGGCGTCGGCGAACTGGACCTGGACCAGATGGCGCGGGTTGAGCACGTCTTCCTGACCCATTCGCATCTTGATCACTGCGCGTTCATCCCGCTCCTTGCGGATGCGGTGGCCTTTTTGCGCAAGCGGCCGCTCCTTGTGCATGCGCTGCCGCAAACCATTGCGGCACTCCGGGAAAACCTGCTCAACGGGGTACTGTGGCCGGATTACACAGCGCTGCCGACGGCAGAGGTTCCCTATATCCGTTTCGTCCCGGTCGCTCTTGGCGATACCGTGCGGCTGGGCCGCCGGCGCATCACTCCGTTGCCGGCCCGCCATGCGGTCCCCGCCGTGGGTTACCGGCTGGATAGCGGGGAGGGCAGTTTCGTTTACTCGGGCGACACTACGGACTGCGAAGAATTCTGGGTGGCGCTGAACCGGATCGATAAGCTGCGCTACCTGATGATCGAAACCACCCTCCTCAACGAAAATGCCGGCGCGGCTGCGCGGTCCGGGCATATGACGGCCGAATTGCTGGCGCAGGGTCTGGCTCGACTGCAGCGCCCGGTGCAGTTGCTGATCACCCATATGGAGCCGGGCAGGGAGGATGCAATCTTCGCGGAAGTCTGCGCCGCCTGTGCAGGCTATCAGCCGGCCAGGCTGGAGCAGGGGCGGCAGTTCGAAGTTTAGGCTTACAGTTTCAGCAGGTTGTCCGGGCAAGTCCGGGCGCGCTCCAGGCGCGCGATGCAGGGCATCAGGTTGAGGCCGGTTTCCTTGCGCAGGGACTGTGCATTTTCCCTCAGCTCATGCAGCGACATTTCGACCGGAAAGCCTTCGGCTGCCAGCGCGATTGCATTGCCGCTTTCGCACGAGGGAAAAGCCAGCACCCGATCATCGAATGCCGCGGCGATCCGCGAGATGCTGCGGTCCAGGCGATGATTGCTGGTGAGCAGGTTGACAGACAGGATACCCAGGTTGTCCAGGCGTTTCCGGCAATACTGGTAAAACAGCTCGCTATCGAGCTCGCCCGAGCTTGCAAACTGGTCATAGCCGTCTACCAGGATCAGGTCGAATTTTCGCTCGCTGAGTCCCACGTATTCCATTCCGTCGCCAATCACGATGCTGATGCGCCTGGGATCTTCGGGCAGCCTGAAAAACTGCCGAGCGGCTGCGACCACATCCGGTTCGATTTCGATCACGGTCAGATGCGCGAGCGGGAAGTTGCGATAAAGGAATTTGATCAGCGATGCAGCACCCAGTCCGATCAGCAGCACCTTGCGCGGCCAGCTGCTGTTGTCGCGCAACAGCAGTGCCGCCATCATCTCGCGGGTATATTCGAGCTCCAGATTCCATGGCCGCGCAATGCGCATCGCGCCCTGTATCCAGTCCGAGCCGAAGTGCAGATAGCGCACGCCTGCTTCTTCGGAAATGTCGATGGGTGTTGCCAACTAGCTGTCCAGCCAGGCATTCAGCAGATAACGCGCCCAGTCGGTCAACTCACTCGCGGTCATGCCGATCCCGGCGTGCTGTTCAGCCAGCGCATCGCCCGCTGCGCCGTGCAAATGCACGGCAAGCCGGAGCGCATCGTCGGCACTCATTCCCTGCGCGATGAAGGCGGCGATCATCCCGGTCAGTACGTCGCCCATGCCTGCGCTGCTCATGCCCGGGTTGCCGGTGTCGTTGACGAACAATTTTCCGTCTCGCGTCGCACACAGGCTGCCCGCGCCCTTTAACACCACGCTGCACCTGAATTTCTGCGCCATTTCCCGCGCAGCTGTGACGCGATCCGCCTGTATCTGTTGCGTAGTGCAGTCCAATAATCGCGCTGCCTCACCCGGGTGCGGAGTGATCACCGTGCCTGGCCTGCGGTCGCGCAGGTCGTCCTGCAGGTCGGCATGCCGGGCGATCAGGTTCAGCGCGTCCGCATCCAGCACCAGCGGCATGTTGCGCCGAAGCAACTGGTACAGCAGCTTCTGCGCGATGACCGAGGTGCCCAGGCCGCATCCGGCCGCATACACGTCGACATCGGGCAGATTCATTGCGGCAGATGCGTCATGCAGCATCAGTTCAGGCTGGATCAAGTCGACAGCCGGCGGGCTGTCGGCCAGCAGTCCTGCATGCACGCAGCCTGCACCCAGTTTGAGCGCGGCACGGGCAGCCATCAGCGCTGCGCCTACCATGCCGTTCGCGCCGCCGATGATCGCGACTGTGCCGAACAGGCCTTTATGGCTGTCGAGCGGGCGCCTGGGGAAGTTTGCAATGACCCGCTTGCGGGTGAGGGCTGTGACGCGTCGGTTCATTTTCACGAATCATTCATATGAATGTCGCATAGTATAATCCCGACCCGGAATTTTATTTTGGACATCACCATGTTTCGAGTTTCTATCGGTTCCGCCGCGTTGTCCGAATTTCGTCTGCTCAAGCTGCGTAGCGCGCTGCAATCGGTCGCGCCCGGCGTGCGTCTCGCTGACACCCGCCACTGCTATTTCATCGCGCTGAATGGAAGCGCAGCTTCCGGTGCACAGTCTGCGAATGAGCAAGCGGCGCAAGGCGCCGGGTTCGGCAAGGCGCAGGCCAGGCTGCTGGACAGGGTGCTGGGCCTGACTGCAGGCGCCGGCGAACCCAAAAAAGCCGATACCCTGCAGCGCGTGCTGGTGGTGCCGCGCCTCGGCACGATTTCACCGTGGTCCACCAAGGCCACCGACATCGCACTTCATTGCGGCCTTACGGCCGTGCAGCGCATCGAGCGGGGTGTCGTGTATTACCTGGAAACCGGTAACGGCAGGCCGCTGGACAAGGCGGAACGGGCGGCCGTGCTGGCGCAGCTGCATGACCGGATGACCGAGTCGGTACTCGACAACATTGACAGCGCGGCGGAAAAAATATTCAGCCATGGCAAGCCGCAACCGCTCGAAACGGTGGATGTGCTGAAGGGCGGCAGCAAGGCGCTGCACAAGGCCAACCGGGAGATGGGGCTGGCGCTATCCGAGGACGAGATCGAGTATCTGGTCGAAAATTTCCAGAAGCTGGAGCGCAACCCGACCGATGTCGAGCTGATGATGTTCGCCCAGGCAAACTCGGAGCATTGCCGCCACAAGATTTTCAACGCGGACTGGGTGATCGACGGCGAGCCGCAGGACATTTCGCTGTTCGGCATGATACGCAACACCCACAAGGTCAGCCCGCACGGTACGGTGGTCGCTTATTCGGACAACTCGTCAGTGATCGAAGGCGCGCGCGTGCAGCGCTTCTATCCGCGTGCAGATGGCGACTATGCTTTCAGCGAGGAATTGACGCATATCCTGATGAAGGTCGAGACCCATAACCATCCCACTGCGATCGCGCCGTTCCCGGGTGCCGCGACCGGCTCCGGCGGTGAGATACGCGACGAGGGTGCGACCGGCAGCGGTTCCAAACCCAAGGCCGGGCTGACCGGATTCTCGGTATCGAACCTGAACATCCCCGGCTTTGAACAGCCCTGGGAATCCGATTACGGCAAACCGGACCGCATTGTGTCGGCCTTGCAGATCATGCTGGAAGGGCCGATCGGCGGTGCGGCATTCAACAACGAATTCGGCCGCCCGAACCTGGCCGGCTATTTCCGCACCTTCGAGGAAAACGTCAGCGGCGAGATGCGCGGCTATCACAAGCCGATCATGCTGGCCGGGGGGGTCGGCAATATCGCGGCGATCCACACCCAGAAGCATGAATTGCCGGTCGGCGCGCTGGTGGTGCACCTGGGCGGACCGGGCATGCTGATTGGCCTGGGCGGCGGCGCCGCATCCAGCATGGATACCGGCAGCAACGCAGAAAACCTTGATTTCGATTCGGTGCAGCGCGGCAATCCGGAAATGCAGCGCCGTGCGCAGGAAGTGATCGACCGCTGCTGGCAGATGGGCGCGAACAATCCGATCCTGTCGATACACGATGTCGGGGCGGGCGGCATGTCCAACGCGCTGCCGGAACTGGTGCACGGCGGCGGTCGCGGCGCGAGCTTCGAGTTGCGCAAGATCCCGCTGGACGAGACCGGCATGTCGCCTAAACAGATCTGGTGCAACGAGTCGCAGGAACGCTACGTGCTGGCGATCCCCCCGGAGCGCCTGGAGGAATTCAGCGCGCTGTGCGAACGGGAGCGCTGCCCGTTCGAAGTGGTCGGCGTCGCGACCGCGGAAGACCGGCTGACTGTGCATGACAAGGAATTCGGCGATTATCCGGTGGACATGCCGCTGTCGGTACTGCTCGGCAAGCCGCCGAAAATGACGCGCAATGTCACGCGCGAAACGCCACGGCTGACTGCCTGCGATACCGGGCAGATCGATTTGCGCGACGCGATCGAGCGTGTGCTGCGTTTGCCGTCGGTGGCGAACAAGACTTTCCTGATCAGCATCGGCGACCGCACCGTCGGCGGCATGACCGCGCGCGACCAGATGGTCGGCCCATGGCAGGTGCCGGTTGCCGATGTCGCCGTCACGCTGATGGGTTTCAGCACGAATCGCGGTGAAGCATTCGCGATCGGCGAACGCACCCCGCTGGCGCTGGTGAATGCGCCCGCATCGGGTCGCATGGCGGTGGGCGAGGCGATCACCAATATCGCGGCGGCGCGCATCGACAGGATCGGCGACATCAAACTGTCGGCGAACTGGATGGCTGCCGCCGGACATCACGGTGAAGATGCAGCGCTGTTCGACACAGTGCGCGCGGTGGGCATGGAGCTTTGCCCGCAGTTGGGTATCAGCATCCCGGTCGGCAAGGATTCGATGTCGATGAAGACGGTATGGCATGACGGATCGAAAAAGAAATCCGTCACTGCGCCGCTGTCGCTGATCGTGACCGCGTTTGCCCCTACGCCGGATGCGCGCGAAACCCTGACCCCGCAGATTGCGCCATTCATGGATACCGCACTGCTGCTGGTCGACCTCGGGCAGGGCAAGAAGCGCATGGGCGGTTCTGCTCTGGCCCAGGTTTACAAGCAGGTCGGCGATGTCGCGCCGGATGTCGACGATGCGCTGGTGCTCAAGTCATTCTTCTCGCTGATACAGCGGCTCAATGAAGAGGGCAAGCTGTTCAGCTATCACGACCGGTCCGATGGCGGGGCGTTAGTGACATTGTGCGAGATGGCCTTTGCCGGACACATCGGTCTTTCCATCAGTCTTGACGAAATGCAAGGCGACACGCTGCGTGTGCTGTTCAATGAAGAACTGGGCGCGGTGATCCAGGTGCGCAACCGCGACGTGCAGCACGTGATGGATCTGGCACATGACGCGGGGTTAAAGGGCGTGCAGAAGATCGCCACACTGAACCAGACCGGCATGATCGAGATTTCGCGCGGCAACGAACTACTGTTCAGCGAAAGCGGCGTGAAGCTGCAGCGCATCTGGTCGGAGACCAGCTACCAGATGCAGAAACTGCGCGACAATCCCGAATGTGCCCGGCAGGAGTTCGACCGTCTGCTGGATGCTGCCGATCCGGGCCTGCACGTCAAATCAACCTATGCACTGAACGAAAATATTTCCCCGTTGCTGTTGCTGACCAAGCCGAAGATCGCGATCCTGCGCGAGCAGGGCGTGAACGGCCAGATCGAAATGGCGGCTGCATTCGACCGCGCCGGGTTTGCCGCGACGGACGTGCACATGAGCGATATCATCAGCGGGCGCATTTCATTGCGCGACTTCAAGGGTATCGCCGCGTGCGGCGGGTTCTCCTACGGGGACGTGCTGGGGGCAGGCGAAGGCTGGGCGAAATCCATATTGTTCAATCCGCGCGCTAGAGACCAGTTCGAAGCTTTCTTCAAGCGCAGGGACACCTTCGCGCTGGGCGTATGCAACGGTTGCCAGATGATGAGCAACCTGCACGAGATCATTCCGGGCGCGGAAAACTGGGCGCATTTCTCGCGCAACCGTTCCGAGCAATTCGAGGCGCGCTTCGTGATGGTGGAAGTGCAGCCTTCGCCGTCGATCTTCTTCAGGGACATGGCGGGCAGCCGCATGCCGATCGTGGTGTCGCACGGCGAAGGCTATGCCGATTTCGGCGACAGCAAACGCCTCAAGGCGGCGCAGAAACTGGTCACAATGCGCTATGTCGATCATCGCGGCAATGCGACTGAAACCTATCCGCTCAACCCGAACGGTTCGCCGCAGGGGATCACCG
The DNA here is from genome assembly GCA_022340615.1 of Gallionella sp. Classification (GTDB taxonomy): domain Bacteria; phylum Pseudomonadota; class Gammaproteobacteria; order Burkholderiales; family Gallionellaceae; genus Gallionella. Next base: position 77,399 of record JAJDNO010000007.1, read on the forward strand.
GCCTGACCACGCCGAACGGGCGCTTTACCATCATGATGCCGCATCCCGAACGGGTGTTCCGCGCGGTACAGAATTCCTGGCATCCCTACGGCTGGCAGGAAAACGGTGCATGGCTGAGGATGTTCCAGAATGCAAGGAAGTGGGTGGGCTAGCAATCCGATGATGAAGTTGATATGGCGGCCGGATGGCATGCCGCGAGTAAAGTTGAAAGCAGGGGGCCAGCTCAGCGGCTGGCAGAGGCATTAGAGGCTGAAAATGGCCGAACCCGACCCAACGCGGGGCGATGGGTGTCCGAACACAGAAGCACTGGAGGGAAGGGCCGGCTATCTTTTGTAACGAATTGTGCTAATGTCAGCATTATCAAAGAGGTTACGTTCAAGTTGTGCCTTGATGGGCATTCCTTTTTTAATTTTCGGGGTAATCGACATGAAAAAAATTGCAGTCATATTTGTTTCATTGCTTTTTGCAGCCTGTGCCAGCGCTCCGAAGTCGTCCACTCAAACTGGCGAAAACGGGGCTTCCCAGCCATCAGCCGCGACAACAGCGTCCGTTTCGCCATCAGAAATTGAATCGACGAAATTGGCCGATGAAGTGCAAACCCTTGAACAACAAAGCATCTACTTTGACAAGGATCAGTCTTCAATCAAACCTGAATACAAGGATATTCTTCAGAAGCAGGCCGATTTCCTCAAAGCGAATAAAAATGACACGGTGACGATACAAGGAAACTGCGACGAGCGTGGCAGTCCGGAATTTAACCTTGCTCTGGGAGATAAGCGTGCCGATGCGGCCCGAAAGAGCCTGGAATTGCTGGGCGTTCCGGCTTCACAGATCAGGACGGTAAGCTTTGGACTGGAGAAACCGCGCCTTACATGTCATGAAGAGAAGTGCTGGAAGGAGAATCGCAGGGACGATTTCGTTCATACGCTTGATTAGCACTGCTTTCTTCAAAACGAAAGGGATGGGCTAAAGCTCATCCCGGACATTACGGGCGTGGCTGAATTTGTTTCCGGTTAAGGTGGCTTGTGCCATTCAGCACCGATTGGTTACTCCGGCCGGGCGGTCAGATCAGCCGATATGATCCATATCTGCCCGGAAGCCATATCCGGCCAGAAGCAGTGGGTTGATTTGAACTGTTTGTCAGAACAGGTCAACTTCAGAAGCCAGCGAGGTTGTCGTGATTTCCAGATTGCCGATGATTTGCTTCCAATCGTCGCCGTGGTGAGTTCCGATATATTCAAGGAAGGATGCCTCCGGATCATTCAGCAGGATACCGATCGCATACCCATCGGCATTGTCTGTGATCTTCATCAGCACATCGTATTTGGAACCGCTCGCCATGGCATCATCGGTAACGACAGGGGCAGGATCGAAGAATAACCTTGGGATTTCCATGCGCAGCGCTTCGGTAAAATCGGATTGTATGGCTGATTTCGCTTCTTCGAAGCTGCGAAAACCCGAGTAGTGCCCGAAGGGGCGTATTTCGAAATACTGCTGCACAGGCGGTGCAATATCCTGTTCATGTGCCGCCTCGAAAGCCGCTTCTATCTCAGAACGGTCAGCCCCCTTGGGGCGTATCCTGATGATGAGTGCCTCGGTAATGCCGGCAAACCCGTTTTCCTGGAAATATTGAACGATGCGCTCGGCGGCCTCGTTAGCCTTGAGGGTGGAAGTGTTTTTCATGGCAACCCGCGTTATAAAGTAGGAGCACATTTTACCTAAAGCCGGCAAGGAACGCACTCGCTCGATAGATGGAGCTGTGAATATAAACAGCGTTCAGGCATGCCTGAATTTTCCCCAGTCAGGGTAGAATTGCGGCTCATCAATAAGCTTGGCAGTCGTGAACATCTCAATCGCAACCATCCAGGGATATCTTTTACATCCATTGACGCTGCTTGCCGTGTTCCTGGCGGCGAGCCTGATGATGATCTGGCGTCTGCATGCAATGGAGAGCAAGGGCTTCGAAGGCACCGTTCTCGGCACGCTGATCATGCCCTACTGCTCGGGATTCCCCAATCTTGTGTTCGCCTATGTCATGAGCAGTTCGCCCAGAAATGGCGGCCTGGTCATCGAGAACAGCCTCGTCAATAATGTCACCAACCTGACGTTGATCCTCGGCGTGGCCGCGTTCTTCGGTTCGGCGGCCGTGGTCCAGAAAAACGTCTCAAAGCGGAAAGCCAGACAGCATGCGGAATTCCACCGCATCAACAGGCTGAATCTGCTGTTCACCCTGATCGCGTTGTTCCTGTTTACCGGCACGCTCTGGGCGCTGGCCAAGGACGGGGTGCTGGATTTCTACGATGGTCTGGTGCTGATCGGCCTGTTCGTGTTCTGGCAGGTGTTGCACGTGTTCGAGGTACTCAAGGACAACATACGTAAGGACAAGGCGTTCCACTGGTCGCTGCTGATCGACATCCTGCTGCTCGGTGTCAGCGCCTACTTTGTGTACTTCTCGGTCAACCATCTGGTGGACTGGGTGTCGACCAGCAAGAGCCCGTACCTTAGCTTTGCCAAGTTGGGCTGGTTCAGCGGCTTGCTGATGGTGGTGCCGAATGCCATCCTTGCGCTTTATTACACGCGTATCGGCAGGCAGGACATCGTCATGACTTCCCAGGTCGGCGACGGGCATATCTGCATCCCGATGTGCATTGGCCTTTTCGCGGTTTTCAGGCCCATTCACATTCCAGCTTTCTTCCAGATGGGCACCTTGATCATCCTCGGCGCAGGTTTGGTCCATTTCCTGTGCATCTCCATCCTCGGCAGAGTCCCGCGCACGGTCGGCGTTGGTCTTGTCGGCGTATATGCCGTGTACCTGTACAAAGGACTCCTGCAATAGGGTTGGCGTTTCGGTTGATTGTTGCCGACCGAGAATGCATGGATATTTCCGCTGTGATATTCAGCGTTCAACCGCGCGTCCGGGATCGGCGCACCATTCGCTCCAGCTGCCTGCATATAAAAGAGAGCCGCCGAGCCCGGCATGTTCCATGGCCAACAGGTTGACGCATGCCGTTACGCCGGAGCCGCACGAATGAATCACGTCGGATGGTCGGATGTTTGCAAGCAATCCGGAAAATTCCTTTCCAAGAATTTCCGGGGATTTGAATTGATTACCTTCCAGGTTGTTCTTGAAGAAGCGATTCAACGAGCCTGGAATATGGCCTGCCACCGGATCAAGCGTTTCATTTTGTCCCTGAAAGCGATCAGCCGAGCGCGCATCGATGATGGTTTTGCGTTGCGAAGCAAGATTATCAAGAATTTCATCGACCAAAACCAACCCCTGGTACGCCACAGGCTTGGGCTTTTTTCCAAGCGGAGCAGGGGAACGTATTGCTGTGTCGAGTTGCCCCTTCCATGATTCCAATCCTCCATCCAGCACTTGCACCTTGTCATGATCGACAGCCCTCAACATCCACCACAAGCGACTGGCAAACGCCGAGCCCTGGCTGTCATAGGCAATCACATGTGTATCGGGAGCGATACCCAGACGTTGTCTTGTCATTGCCCAATCATCGGGATCCGGAAGTGGATGGCGTCCATTTGTCCCTGTTTTGGTGCCGGATAGATCGGTATCCAGATCGACATGAATCGCGCCTGGAATGTGACCCTTTGCGTAAGCTTCTCGTCCGGCCGACACCCGGGCCAGATCAAAGCGACAATCGCAAATCAAAACGTTTGCGCTACTATCTAATAGTGTTTGCAACTGGTTTGTTGTGATGAGTGGAGTCATATTCAAGAACGTCTAATCGAACTCCGCTGTGGCAAGAAGCAGAGTTTAATGATATCAAGTTCGATGCCCGAAAGCAGATATTCGCCAATTTCTGCCAACGACCCAAAGCGGAACTGCGTTCGGACAGACCATATCCAATGATATTTGACAAAGCAATTTAGCTAGCTTTGTCCAAGACTCCGGCGGTTGTTAGTCCATACGTAGCCGCGCGTCGAGCCCCGAGGAATCCAGACTCTTCTCGATCGCATCCGCAATTTCGTGCGCCTTGGCAGCGTGAGGTTGCGCGTCGTCGAGTTGTCCCTGCTCAGCAAGCAGACGAGCCAGTGCGACCTGCGAGTCCATCTGCAGTCGTACTCGGCCGATATTTTCTGCCATTGCCGCTGCGCGGAATAACTCTGCCTGCGCTGCAGCGTAATTTTTTTCAGCAAACATGGCTTCACCGCGCCAGCGTCGCGCAATTGCTTCTAGTTCGCGCAGGCCATTCGCTACGGCGATCGCAAGCAATTCATCAGCATATTTACGGCAGCGGCTCGTGTCACCGGCTGAAAGCGCGATCTCCGCCAACCCTTCAAGACACCGTACCATCATGTAACGTTCGGCAGTTCTGCGCGTTTGTTCGAGTGTGTTCTGCAGTGCTGGCGTGTCGATTATTTGCCCGAGCCGCGAGCGCGCGATGGCAAGGTTGGTTTGGATCGCGGCACGCCAGAACAGGATGCCGGTGTCGCGCCCGAGCGCGAGTCCGCGTTCCAGATATTCGGCGGCGAGTTCGTTCAGGCCGAGATCGAGCAGCAGATGGCCGATGCAATCGATGGCGATGAGTTGATAGCGGGACTGCTTGAGACTCTCGAGCCAGTTCAGGGTCTTTTGCAGATCGGTCCACGCCTCGCCGTAACGGCCGGTGCATCCCCGGACATGGTCGATCCCGATCAGCGTCGGGCCAAAATGCCACTGCAAGTCCGCAGCACGCGCAATGTCGAGTGCCGCCTCGAAGTTCGCCATGGCGCGCGGGTAGTCGCCGAGCCCCTTGCTGCCGAGGCAGGCGTGGCCGATCATCATCAGATTTTCGGACTCGTAGCTCTTGTCGGCGATGCCGCGGGCCAGTTCGAGCGAGCGGGTGTAGCACGCGATCGCCGCTGCGGGCTCGGCGTTCGCGAAGTGCGCCTCGCCGCGGCCGTGCCAGGCCTGCACCGCGACCAGGTCGGTGAAACCGGTGCGCTCGCAGATCTCGACCGCCTGCTGGTGGAACTTGATCGCCTGATCGTTCTGGCCGTTGCTCCACGCGACCGTGCCAAGGTGATAAAGGGTGTCGGCGGCGTGGCGCTCGTCGTTCATCGCGCGTGATTCCGCCAGCGCTTCGTTGAGGCAGGCAGTCGCTTCTTCATATTGGTCCGCGCGCCGGTAGGCCATGCCCAACTGGATCAGTGCATCGCGGGTCTTTTCCCGTTCACCGCCGGCGCGCAATGCATCGATGACGCGGCGCATGTCAGCCACGGCGCCTCGTGTCTGTCCGGCCTGAGCGCGTGCCGACCCGCGCTGCTCATAGATCGCCAGACGTTGTTGCTCATCGAGTGAATCCGGGTGCGCCTCCGAAAGAGCGACCGCGCGATCCAGCCAATGCAGCGCATCGCGCATCGCGAACAGCTTCTGCGAGTGTTGTGCGGCGCGCACCAGGTAGTGCAGCGCCTTGGCCCAGACATGCGCGCGCTCGTAGTGTTCGGCAAGCTGCGCATCTAGTTCTTTCATCGTGCCTTCGCCGCGGCGCTCCAGCACTTCCGCCACCGACTGGTGCAACAACCTGCGCCGTGCACCGCTGATGTCGCGATAGGCCACCTCGCGCAGCTTGTCGTGGCTGAAGTCGTAGACGCCGCCCTCGGCTTCCTCGAGCAGCAAACGACGCTTGACCAGCGCCTCCAACGCGTCGAGCAGCTGCGCTTCGGGTTCCTGTGTCACACCGAGCAGCGTGTCGAAGTCAAAGCGCCGGCCGAGCACCGCGGCGGTTTCGAGCAACGGCCGGAATTCCTTGGGGACATGCGCGAGGCGCACGCGCACTGCTGCTCGCAACGCGTCCGGGAGCAAACCCGGCGTGTCATTCGCGCGCGGTTCCAACTGCGTCTCACCCTCGCTGATGGATTGCAGGATCGACATCAGGAAGAATGGGTTGCCTTCGGTTTCGAGCTGCAATCGCTCGGCCAGGCCGGGCGCTGCCAGGTTCGTGCCAAGATTTCCTCCGGGATGCTCATTGGCGAGTGCCGCGATCAGGCTCTCGGTGTCTGCATAACCCAGTCGTGCGAGCGGTACGCGTCGCGCGTCGGTGTCGCGGCGTAAGCTTTCGACCAGTTGCGCAAAACGTTCGTCGCTGTCGACCGCGTCGTCACGATATGCATAGATCAATAGCACCGGGCGCTGCGCGGCGTGGCGCGCTAGGTAATGAAGCACTTGCGCGCTGGCATCGTCGGCCCACTGGAAATCGTCCACCATCAGTACGGCCGGACGACCGTCACGCGATGCCTCGAGCAACTGGTCCACGGCTCGTGACAGGCGTGCCTGGCGTGCTTCGGGAAAATCGTTCGACAGTTGCGGCAGGTTCGGAAAACGTTCGCCGATCTCGGGAACCAGGGCGGCGAGTTCAGCGAGCGACACGGGCGCGAGGGTGCGCAACGCCGCGGTCGATACGCGCTCGAGTGCGCGAGTGACCAGGTCGACCACTGGCTGGTAGGGCATCGCGCGTTCTATCTCGTAGCAGTTGGTGGTCAGCGTCGGCAGGTCCTGGGCGTGAGCATAGCGCGTGACTTCGCGCAGCAATCGGCTCTTGCCGATGCCCGGCTCGCCTTCTATCAGCACGGTGTACCCGGTGCCTGCGGTGAGCCGCGAGATCAGTCCGATCAGCTGACCGTACTCATTATTGCGTCCGACCAGGGGTGTGGGATCGCTGGCGGGAGAATCTGCAGGGGAATTGATCGCTGTGGTATGCGTGTCGCTGTTGACCGGGGTGGGGTCCATCCGCAAACGCTTGGTGGCGTTCTGTGCGCGTGCCGCATCGAGGAAGTCGCGCCGCTCCGCCTCGGGTATCGCGAGCGCCGCGGCGAGCCGGTCGGCAAGCCACCTGGAAGGGCGTCGTTCGTCGGCCTCGATCTTTCTGATGGTGAATCCCGAGCAGAACACCTGCTCGGCGAGCACCTGCTGGGTGAGGTCCAGCGCCTTGCGCCGGCGCCGCAACCAGTAGCCAAACGAATCTGTCCGATCCTCCACCCCGCCTGACCCCCGCTGCATTAGATGCGTTTGATTCTAGCAGCTAAGGCCCCGTTTTTGTCCCGCTTTTTGTCCCGCTTTGCGTTACCCACTGTCCTCAGTCCAGGAGTGAAATAGCGCCATGTCGATCGTCTACACCAGAACCGGATCAGGCGACGCGCAACAGGACCGCGTTGCCATACCCAGACAAGTCCTCTTAAACACCTCAAGGAGAACAAACATGTCAACAGTCATTTCAACACCAGCGCCCGCCATTGATCTTGCGGCCGTGAAGAGCAAGCAACAACTTGCCTGGTCGTCCGGAGACTATGCCGTCGTCGGCACCACACTGCAGATCGTCGGTGAATCATTGTGCGAAGCGCTCGACCTGCGTGCCGGCGAAAAGGTACTCGATGTCGCCGCCGGTAACGGCAATGCGACGCTTGCAGCCGCGAGGCGCTGGTGCGATGTGACCTCGAGCGATTACGTTCCGACACTGCTCGAGCGCGGCCGCGCCCGGGCAAGCGCCGAAGGTTTGCCGGTGAAGTTCGAGCAGGCGGACGCGGAGAACCTGCAATATGCCGAGGGGAGTTTCGATGTCGTGATGTCCACCTTTGGCGTGATGTTCACGCCAGACCAGGAGAAAGCCGCCGCCGAGATGGCGCGCGTCTGCAAGCCCGGCGGTCGGATCGGTCTCGCGAACTGGACGCCGACCAGCTTCGTCGGCGAGATCTTCAAGCTGATAGGCCGTTACATTCCGCCTGCGGCCGGTGTGAAGTCGCCCGGACTGTGGGGCACCGAAGCGCGGTTGCGCGAAATTTTCGGCACGCGGCTCGACACGATCGCGATTGAACACAAGGATTTCGTGTTCCGCTACCACAGCGCGGCCCATTGGGTGGAAGTGTTTCGCACTTTCTACGGGCCTTTGCACAAGGCGTTCTCGGCACTCGACACAGAGTTGCAGGAATCACTCACCGCCGACTTGATCGCCCTGGCTGAAAGTTTCAATCGCGCAACCGACGGCACGCTGGTGGCACCGAGTGAATACGTCGAGGTGGTGATCAGGCGCAGGTAGGCGCGGATAAGGATACGGCATCGGCAGAATACTGCGGCCGAAATGCTGGCAATACACAACCTAAATTAAAGGAGAACGAAATGAAACCAAGCATCAGCGACGTGATGATCCACATCAATGAGACCCTGAGCGAAGAAGCCCGCTCGACGCTCGAAGAAAGCATGCGGCAGATAGAGGGCGTGATCGCGCCCAGGTTCAACCCGGGCAAGGATCACCTGATGGTGATCGCCTTCAACCCCGACAAGACCAGCTCGGCGGCGCTGTTGGCCAAGGCGCGTTCCGCCGGTTATACCGCGCAGCTGATCGGCGGGTGATCGCGATAACGGATCGGCACGTAAACCAACAACCGGACGTACGAACCCATCAACCTTCGATTAAGGAGACATTATCATGAAAAGAATCACGGTATTCACATACGGCGTTATCTGTTACGCCATATTCATCGCAACCTTCCTGTACACCATCGGCTTCGTCGGCAACTTGGTCGTACCGAAGTCCATAGACTCGACGCCGTCCGGAACACTGGGACAGGCATTGCTGATCAACGCTGTGCTGCTCGGAATCTTTTCCATTCAGCACAGTGTGATGGCGCGCCCCGGTTTCAAGCGCTGGTGGACGCGCTTCGTACCGCAACCGGTCGAGCGAAGTACCTACGTGTTGTTCTCGAGCCTGGCGCTGATCCTGCTGTTCGCTTACTGGCAGCCGATCGGTGGCGTGATCTGGCAGGTGCAGAACCCGGTCGGTCAGGCGGTCCTCTACGGGCTCTGCGTCCTGGGCTGGGGGATCGTGCTGGTTGCGACCTTCCTGATCAACCACTTTGATCTTTTCGGTCTGCGTCAGGTGTGGCTCTACCTGCGCGGGAAAGAAGATCACCCGCTCGCGTTTGTCACGCCCGGACTATACCGGCTCGTGCGCCATCCGATCTATGTCGGTTTTATTTTTGCCATCTGGGCGACGCCGACCATGACCGTTGCGCATCTGTTCTTTGCGCTGCTCACGACGGGATACATTCTGGTCGGTATTCGTTTCGAAGAACGCGATCTCGTGGATTTTCACGGCGAGCGTTACAGCGAGTACAGAAAGCAGGTGCCGATGCTGGTGCCGCGTCTCGGTGGTCGACCCTATGAGGCCGGCGAGTAAGAGGGAGGCTAGCTAGCAAGAGGCTTTGGAAATGGGGGGCAGCATGTGCCGCGCCCCGCTGCGATCAGGAGTCGACAAATGAACACGGTGACATATAACCATGGCATGCGATTCTGGAAACGATTGGGTATGGCCGGATTCGCATTCTTTCTGTTGAAGGGCTTGGTCTGGCTGGCTATCCCGGTCGTAATGTACTTGTTTGGATCCGCGGGTTAGCGACGCCGGCCACTGGCGTGTACCACCGTGACAGTGATAGTGGGCCCCGCTCCCGGAAGCGAGAAGTTGATAGCCGCCTCGTGCGTGAGCAGGTCTGAAACAACGTTTGGAAGTGGTTGCGTCCGGCTGCAGCAGCTACTTTATTTTTCTAATGCAATCTTATTAAACTGAAAGGAACTCATTATGACTACTTCACTATATCAACGTCTTGGTGCAGCCGACGGCATTGCCCGTCTTGTGGAAGATGCGATCGATGCGCATCTGGTCAATCCCATCGTCAAAACCCGTTTCGAAAAGATCAAGGACATCGAATTCGCCAAAAAGATGGCGCGCGAATTTTTCTGTGCAGGCGCCGGCGGCCCGGAACCTTACACCGGCAAGGACATGCTCACCGCGCATAAAGGCATGAACATCAGCGAGCAGGAGTACCTGGCGGTAACGGATGACATTGTTGGTGCAATGAACAAACATAAACTCGACGATAGTACCAAGAATGACGTGATCGCCATTCTCTATTCGCTGAAGGACAACATCATTCGCGTATGACAAAAAAGATTAACCCGATATTTTGGGGCGCGCAACAAATGCGGCGCGCCCCTCAGTTTGGGCGCTGGGCGAATAACATCACAGGAGCCAGGATTTTAAAAAAGTTATATAGTGGACGCAAACAACATACGCGGCCAGATAAATGAAATGTAGGGGGTGTTCATGGGCAAGCGATTCGACAGCATACTGGGCACCATCGGCAACACGCCGGTGATACGCATCAACAAACTGGCTCCCGAGGGTGTCAATCTCTACGTCAAGGCAGAGTCCTTCAATCCGATGGGATCGGTAAAGGACCGGCTGGCGCTGGGAGTGATCGAGGACGCCGAACGCCGTGGTGAACTCAAGCCCGGACAGACTATCGTCGAAGCCACCAGCGGCAATACCGGCATCGGCCTGGCCATGGTCTGCGCACAGAAGGGCTATCCACTGGTCATCGTCATGTCCGAGAGCTTCAGCGTGGAGCGGCGCAAGCTGATTCGATTCCTCGGCGCCAAGGTCGTCCTGACACCGGCCCCCCAAAAGGCTTCGGGGATGGTGGCGAAAGCCGAGGAGTTGGCCAAAGCGCATGGCTGGTGGCAACCGCGTCAGTTCGAGAACCCGGCCAACGCGGAGGTTCATGCACGAACCACCGCCGTGGAGATCCTCGAGGACTTCGCCGATGTTTCGCTCGACTATTGGGTCACCGGTTTCGGCACGGGCGGCACGCTGAACGGCGTATCGCGAGTATTGAAGGAGAAGAGTCCGCATACGCAGATTATCGTCTGCGAGCCGGACAATTCGCCGGTGCTGGCCAGTGGCATTGCACAGCCAAGGCACAGCGACGGATCCCAAAGCGCCAGCCATCCCCGCTCCCGGCCGCATTTGATGCAGGGCTGGACTCCGGACTTTATACCGAAGCTTGTGGAACAGGTCACTGAGAGCGATCGTATCGACGGGTTTGTGATGATCGATGGGCAGGAGGCGCTGCGATGTGCCAGGGAGTTGGCGCGGCAGGAAGGCATCTTCGTCGGCATCTCGGCGGGCGCCACGTTTTCGGGTGCGCTGCAAGTCGCCCAAGTCGCGCCGCGGGGCGCCAACCTTCTGTGCATGCTGCCCGATACCGGAGAACGCTACCTTTCCACACCGCTGTTCGATGACGTTGACATCGAGATGACCGAGGAAGAAATAAAAATATCGAAATCGACGCCTGGATACCGATTCGATGTTGCAGCAGCTCCGAACAAAACACCCGCATCTGCGTCGACGCAAGTGGCGAATGACCTGGACGCATCGGTCACCCGCGAGATTGATGCGATTTTGCACGATCCGGATCAGTCTGTCGTGATGTTCGCCTACGAGTGGTGCGAGTTCTGCGGTGCGGCCCGAAAAATGTTTGCAGAATACGGCATCGCCTATACTTCGGTCGATCTCGACTCGGTCGCCTACCAGCAAGACGACCGCGGCATCAGGATGCACGAAGTGCTGAAGCGCCGCACCGGATCGATCAGCTTGCCTCTTATTTTTATCGGGGGAAGCTACGAGGGCGGCTGCATTGATGTGTTCAACAGCCTGAAGTCAGGGCAACTGCACACCCGTTTGCAAAGTAGCGGCGTCAGCTTCGATCCTTCAGTCCAGACCGATCCCTATGAACATCTTCCCAAATGGTTGCATCCGCGTTGAGTTTGCAAAGGTTTACCGCTACCCGATCACCAGTGTGTTTCCAGCCCGGCCTTCCAGTCATCCACGAACTTCTGTAGCGAATCGACGAAGTCCTGATCCTGATCGGTGCGGTTGATTGTGGCATGAATATAGGTATGCTGCGGGTTCGGCTGATGTCCGGTAGTCACGGTCCATTGAAAGGCATTGGGACAGCCTGGCAAGGAAAAACGCACGCCATTGCGCATATCTTCGCGGTTGGTATGGAACGTCCCCCACACGCAGTAGATTTCGCCACTCGACTCTGCATCGCTCAGCACCTTTTCGATCGATGCACACCACTGCGGCAGTTCGCCGATAGTCAGACGGCGCTGCAAATCTTCTGCCGAGGCAGGAATAATAGTCGTGGCAAAAAATTCCATCTATATATGTTAATCCGAAACGATATGGCACGCGCACGAAAAAGAAATACTGCGTAAAGACGTCGTGACCTTCTGCTTCACGTTGCTGAACTCCATTTTGCAAAATTGATTGCATGAAAGTTGCCATTCGCGAACGGCAGTTTTTGGCACAAGGCGGAAATTCATAAGTCTTGATGTGCTCCCCGAAACCGGCCGGCCGTTGCACTCTTCAAATCGCCCATCCTGAACACAATTTAATGGGTGTAACAAATTCCCCGGCACGATCTCGGACGACTGGTCCGAAAGTGCAGGGGAAATGTTTCTCGTTCAGTGTTCCCTAGATTTTGAAACCGGCCAGCTTTTTCGGCACCGCGAGATTTTTCAGGCTTACATACTGCGGCATGCCATCCTTGAACGGCGGATAGTCCTCGCCCTTGATCAGCGGCGACAGGTAGGTGCGGCATTTGTCGGTGATGCCGAATCCGTCCGGCGTGATGAAGTTGCGCGGCATGAATTTCTCGACGTTCGCAACCTTGGACAGCGGCGCGACGCCGATCTTCCATTTGTAGGGCTTGTCGGAGATGCGGTCGACAGTGGGCATCACCGCATTCTGTCCCTTGATCGCGAGTTCCACTGCGGATTTACCCAGTGCGTAGGCCTGGTCGACGTCGGTCTTCGACGCGATGTGGCGCGCGGCGCGCTGCAGGTAATCGGCCACGGCCCAGTGGAATTTGTAGCCGAGCGCGTCCTTGACCATGTTGGCGACGACCGGTGCCGCGCCGCCGAGCTGCGCATGGCCGAACGCGTCGCGCGTGCCCTGTTCGGCAAGGAATTTCCCGTCCGGGTAATGGCAGCCTTCCGAAACCACCACGCTGCAATAGCCGTGCTTCTTGACCATTGCATTCACTTTGGCGAGGAATTTCTTCTGGTCGAATTCGATCTCGGGGAACAGGATCACGACAGGGATGCCGTGGTCTTCGACCAGTCCGCCTGCCGCGGCGATCCATCCCGCATGGCGGCCCATCACTTCGAGCACGAATACCTTGGTTGATGTCTTGGCCATGGAACGAACGTCGAAGCTGGCTTCCAGCGTCGAGACGGCAATGTATTTCGCGACCGATCCGAAGCCGGGACAGCAGTCGGTGATCGGCAGGTCGTTGTCCACGGTCTTCGGAACATGGATCGCCTGCACCGGATAGCCGAGCTTTTCGGAGAGTTGCGAAACCTTGTAGCAGGTGTCGGCGGAGTCGCCGCCGCCGTTATAGAAGAAGTAACCGATGTTGTGCGCCCTGAAGACTTCGATCAGGCGTTCGTATTCTCGTTTGTTGGCTTCCAGGCTTTTGAGCTTGTAGCGGCAGGAGCCGAATGCGCCGGAGGGCGTGTAGCGCAGCGAAGAGATGGCCTTCGCGGACTCTTTGGTGGTGTCGATCAGGTCTTCGGTCAGAGCGCCGATGATGCCGTTGCGGCCGGCGTAGACCTTGCCGATCTTGTCCTTGTGTTTGCGTGCGGTTTCGATTACCCCGCAGGCGGAAGCGTTGATGACTGCCGTGACCCCGCCGGACTGCGCGTAAAAAGCATTCTTCTTTGACATGAACATTCTCCTGGGTTGTTGAATTCGGTTTATGAAGGTATTTCTTTTTCCTGCCTGTCTGTCTGGATTTCAAAAATTGAATGTTACGGTATTTTCAGGAACACGGTAAAAGTACCTGTCCGGTGCGCTGTCCGGCGGGATGATTTCTGTTCCTTGGAATGCAGCATGCGGGGTTCAATTGGTTATTCGCAATCCCAAATTTCCAGTTGCCAGAAAAATTTCCCGGAGCAGGCACAGCAAGCCGGCAATCAGCGCAAACATCGTTAGTATGAAAAGCAGCGAGACGGTGCGAGATGGATCAAGGCTCGTCACCGCGCCCAGAAAAAGTGCCGCGATGACGATGCAGACCAGCAGCGCCGAAATCGTACACAGGCTGACAGCCCAATTGATCCATCGCATTCTGCGCGTAAGCAACGGCAACTCTTCTCTATGCGCAGGTTTGATTTGTCCATTCGGATTGCCCAGTGCCCTGGAACGATCAACGATGCGGGCGAGACGACTTGTGATTACATTGAGTATTGCGCCGATGCCGGTCAGGAGAAATACCGGTGCAACAGACAGTTGTATCACATGAGCGACTGTGGTGACGTCAGTGGTGTTTTGCATTTTTAACCCCGAATAGAATGCTGGAAGCGAATATTTCATACAGTTAAATTAACACAGTCCCTGATCAATTCATGGCATGAGAGCGGATTCATTTTCCTTGATAAATGCAATCCACCGGTCACTGGCTATCGGCTTGCTCAAGTAATAGCCCTGAATGCTGTCGCAATGCAACTCCCGCAACAGATTGAGTTGTTCCAGTGTTTCCACGCCTTCTGCAACAACGGTCATGTGCAGAGTATGACCAAGCTGGATGATCACCTGGACGACGGCCCTTGCATCATCATCCGTCAGAATGTCGTCGATGAAAGACTTGTCTATTTTCAGCTCGTCTATCGGCAGATTTCTCAAGTAGGAAATGGATGAGTATCCGGTGCCGAAGTCGTCAATTGATACCTTCATCCCCATCGCGCGCAGTTCTTCAAGAATCTCAACCGCAATTTCATGATTGTTCATCAGTACGCTTTCGGTGACTTCGATATCCAGCGCGCTGGCTGGAGTATCCGTAGCGTGAAGCGCTTCCTTGAAGATATCCGGCAAGCTGGTATTTTGAAGTTGCCTTCCGGAAATATTAATGGATATTCGTGTGTCATTGATGCCTGCCGAACGCAAAGCAACGTGTTGATGACAGGCATTCCATATGACTTGCCTGCCCAGTTCTTCAATCAGTCCGGTAACTTCGGCAATACCAATGAACTCGCCAGGTGAAACTATGCCGCGAACCGGGTGAAACCAGCGAATCAAAGCTTCTGCCCCGCCCAGTTTTCCGGTATGGATATTCAGTTTGGGCTGGTAGAACATTTTGAACTCGCCGTTCGCCAGACCAAAGCGCAACTCTTGTTCCAGTTGCATGTTTTTCAGAGCCTGCCTGTTCATCGAATCTTCAAAATAAGTGAACCGGCCACGCCCCATTTCTTTGGCGCGGTACATGGCAGTATCTGCATTTCTCAGCAAGATTTCGCTGTCGTCTCCGTCTTTTCCTGAAAGGGCGATACCGATACTGACACCCATAATAAATTTCTGGCCACCGATTTCAAAAGGTGAAGAGAATTCTTCCAGAATGTGTTTAGCCACGGCGGTCGCACTGTGTATGCCATTGATGCCGGGAATGATCATGGCAAATTCATCGCCGCCGAGACGCGCGACAGTGTCACTTTCGCGTTTGCATTTCCGCATGCGTTGCCCGACCTGCTTCAACAGTTCATCGCCGGCCGAGTGGCCGAGTGAATCGTTGACGTTCTTGAAGTGATCAAGATCGATAAACAGCAAGGCCAGATTTCCGTGTTCTCGACTGGCGAAGGCTAGTTCTCCGGACAGGCGTTCCTTGAACAGGAGGCGATTGGGCAGTCCCGTTAAGGGATCGTGGCGCGCCTGATAGATCAGTTGCTCATCACGTGCAGAGGAAGACAGTGCGACCCCGATGCGATCGCCCAGGTCTTTGACTTGCATCTGCACGGAAGGCAGCAGATCTTCCTGATTGGCGAACTCCAGACAGATAAAGGCATGCAGGCTGCCTTCAGAGATTATCGGCAGGATGAAGCAGGGCCCAGTTGGAACAGACGGCATCCGGAAAATGTAGCGACTGAGGGCTTCAGTGCGCTCCAGCCAGAATCCGTTCACCTTGGCAGTGAACTCCCGCAATGCCGGTGCGTCAACCGAAACGCGGCTCATCTCGATATGCTGATCCTGGCCCGGGCCAAGAAAATAGACACGCGCTTCACCTGTTGCATCCTGATCCGGCACGATGATGCCGATGAAGCCTGCAACGCCTAGCTTGCGGATACGTGGCAGTACGATTTCGAAAACCGGATCGATATTCATTTTGGCCAGGATGACCTGATCTATGCTGGACAGCACCTTGAGTGTGCCGAGCTGGTTCCCGAGCCGGCTGGTCATGTCATTGAACGACTTGGCCAATTCACCAAATTCATCGCTGCGCTTGATGTCAACACGATGTTCGAAATCCTCTTCGGCAATGCGCCGCGTCCCGTTGATCAATTTCTCCAGCGGGCCCATGGTGCGCCGAATAAGGCTGATGCTGAGCAACAGCACCATCAGCAGGGCCAGTACAGCAACCCCGCTGAAAATGTGGCTGAAGTTGTTCACGGGCTGCATTGCAAAACTGAGTGGTTGCACGGAAATGGCGGACCAGGAGGCGGTATTGAATTGAGGCTTCAAATAAAGCTCCCACTGCCCCATGATGCTGGTGTCGTTGCCGATCTGCACATTCATTGAGGCTGCGGGATTGCCTATCCTTTGCGCCAGCATGGCTGAAACTGCCTCGAGTTCGGCTTGCGAGCAGAACAGCATCACACCATTCCCGGCAAACATGCACTGGCCGGTTTCGTAGGGATAGTAGTCCTTTTTGCCCCAAAGCCGGATTGGCTTCAGCTCTGCCAGCAATGCAAAATGACCGGGGTGTTTGGCATCGATCAATTGCAACATCTGGACGCTGGGTTTATGTCCGGGATCAGTCCGGACGAGCACAACCGGTTTGCCTTCCAGCAGGGTATCAAGCTCGGGCTTTCCGATTTCAGGCCAGTCAAGTTTATTGCCAATAATCGGAATGGGATGTGCATCTGGCCCAACGATTGCCAAGCTGGAATACAGTTCTTTCAGTGACGCAATCACTTCCTGATTGGGCAACAGATTCCCTTTGCGCGCTAGCAGCGCTGACCGCTCAAGATTGCCTTGAATAGACACAAGTCGCTGATCCACCGCCATCGCAAATTCTTTGCTGGTCTTGATCAGTCTGGTGCGCGTCTGATCGGTGAGAATGCCCCGGACCTGGCTGTACGTGAGCGTGGCCATTACCAGTATCGGAAGGAGGGCAGCGAGCACGAACAGGATGAAAATGCGCTGCGCCACTTTGCCGCGCAGGAGTGTTGTTTCCAGTTTCATCGGCCAGTTAACCTCAGAAGTCGGAAGCCAGACCGATAAACTGACCATCGTTTATCCGAATCACGTCGTCCCGGGCGTCCTTCTGGGTAATCTGCAGTTGCGTGACTCCGTCCTTGCCCATGCTGTAAAGGTCGAAGTCCGTGTTGAGCGGATTCAGCGCTTTATCCTTGCGAAGATTGCCTTTGCCTGTCTGCGTGGTGATATTCAGGTACTGGTAGGGATGCCCCCAGGGATCGAGTTTGTTTCCCACCCCTGCATCGGCAAGAGTTGCGGGATACTCGCGATTTTCGGTGTAATAATGGTCGATGAGCGTGCTCATTTCGGCGATATCGCTTACCGCTTTCTGGACATTGGTGCGATCTTTATAGCTGCCATACATCGGAATCGCAATGGCGGCGAGGACGGCAATAATCGCAATGACCATCATCAATTCTATTAGTGTAAAACCCGCACGATTTTTCATTGCATTCTTTCGCTGTAATATTATTGCAACAATTATACTTTGAGTTATGCCGGTTACTAGGGTATTCGTCGCCAGCGCAACATCAGCCGCCGGAATACCAGGAGGCGATCCAGGCATTCGTATGTCCGGAAGAAACCCGGACATACGAAAATGATCAGTGCGAGATTCGGTCTGTCGGACGGGCTCAGATCAGCGGTACGATCAGCAACGCGACGATGTTGATGATCTTGATCAGCGGGTTCACCGCAGGGCCGGCGGTGTCCTTGTAGGGGTCGCCGACCGTATCACCGGTGACCGCCGCCTTGTGTGCTTCCGAGCCCTTGCCGCCGAAGTTTCCTTCCTCGATGTATTTCTTCGCGTTATCCCATGCACCGCCGCCGGTGGTCATCGAGATCGCTACGAATATGCCGGTCACGATGGTGCCGACGAGTACGCCACCCAGCGCCTGTGCACCGAGTGTCAGCCCGACGATGACCGGCACGGCCACGGGCAGCAGCGACGGGATGATCATTTCCTTGATCGCTGCCTTGGTCAGCATGTCCACGCAGGTGCCGTATTCCGGCTTGCCGGTGCCTTCCATGATGCCGGGAATCTCCTTGAACTGGCGGCGCACTTCAACCACCACCGAACCCGCGGCGCGGCCAACCGCTTCCATGCCCATCGCGGCGAACAGGTAGGGCACCATGCCGCCGATGAACAGGCCGATGATCACCATGTGATTGGACAGGTCGAAGGTCAATCCGGGATGGTCGGTGGAAAGCGCATGGGTATAGTCGGCAAACAGCACCAGCGCAGCCAGACCGGCAGAGCCGATCGCGTAGCCCTTGGTGACCGCCTTGGTGGTATTGCCCACCGCATCGAGTGGGTCGGTGATGTTGCGGACCGCTTCGGGCAACCCGGCCATTTCGGCAATGCCGCCAGCGTTGTCGGTAATCGGGCCGTAAGCGTCAAGTGCGACGATGATGCCCGCCATGGATAGCATCGACGTAGCGGCGATCGCAATGCCGTACAGGCCACCCAGTGCGTAGGCACCGTAGATTGCCAGACACACGGCCAGCACCGGCGCCGCGGTGGATTTCATCGACACGCCCAGGCCGGCGATCACGTTGGTGCCGTGGCCGGTCGTGGATGCCTGTGCGATGTGGCGCACGGGACCGAACTCGGTTGCGGTGTAATACTCGGTGATCCATACCATCGCGCCGGTCAGCGCGAGTCCGATCAGCGAGGACAGGTAGAGATCCATCGATGAAACCAGTTTGTCGCCTATCATCACGCCATTGCCCAGCAGCCAGGTTGTCACCGGGTAGAACGAGATCACCGCCAGCAGGCCGGACACCAGCAGGCCTCGATACAACGCGTTCATGATCTTGCCACCCGTGCGCGCATTGACGAAGAACGTGCCGATGATGGAGGCGATGATCGAGACACCGCCCAGCACCAGCGGGTAGATCACTGCATTCGGTGAACCGGTAATCAACAGGCCGCCAAGCACCATGGTGGCGATGATGGTCACCGCATAGGTTTCGAACAGGTCCGCGGCCATGCCGGCACAGTCGCCGACGTTGTCGCCGACGTTATCGGCGATCACCGCCGGGTTGCGGGGGTCGTCTTCCGGAATGCCGGCTTCGACCTTGCCGACCAGGTCTGCGCCGACGTCCGCTCCCTTGGTGAAGATGCCGCCACCGAGACGGGCGAAGATGGATATCAGCGAACTGCCGAAAGCCAGTCCAACCAGCGAATGGGTGGCTTCGGTCGCGTTCGCACCCATCACCGTGGTCAGGAATACGAAGTAGCCGGTCACGCCGAGCAGCCCCAGGCCAACGACCAGCAGGCCGGTAATCGCGCCTCCCCTGAAGGCAACGTTTAGCGCGGCATTTAATCCTTCAGTGGCGGCCTGTGCGGTGCGCACATTCGCGCGCACCGACACGTTCATCCCGATATACCCGGTCAAACCGGAGAGCATCGCACCGATCGCGAAGCCGACGGCGGTCGGCCATTTCAGCGCGATCAGGATAACGATAAACAGGATCGCACCGACGATGCCGATGGTGGTGTATTGACGGTTCAGGTAGGCTTGCGCGCCTTCCTGTACTGCAGCGGCAATCTCGCGCATGCGATCATTGCCGGTAGGTTTACCGAGTATCCATTTGATTGAAAAGATGCCGTAAAAGATTGCAACAACAGCGCACAACAATGCAAATCCAAGACCACCTGACATGATACCTCCCCTTAAGAATAATCAGCCAATCGCCCTTGCATAAAGTGCATGCCAGAGCTTCCACAAGCAACTACAGGCTGTAAGGATACTTCCAATTTGAAATAGGCGCCGTGCCTTTGTTGGTTATAGCGATATGCCCTTACGGGCGATAACGATGTGCCCTAAAGGGTTATGAGGCCGGCATTTGCATGGTGGGCGGATTTGCGGATCCGGATGTGTCAGCGCAGGATTTGTTGTGTGATGCCTGAGGATACGGTTATTTGTTGTCTTCTTCGACGGCGATCCTGAGCATTTCGAAAATGTCCGGGATGGCCGATATCACCCGGTTCCAGTTCGGGATCAGCGGGGTGCTCATCGGGTTTTCCATGAATATCTGCGCGGCCAGACCGATCGCATTGGTGAAGGTTTCGACCGCCTTGGCTTCTTCGTGGCGGTCGAAATCCAGCCCGTTGATCATCGCGTCCGCCTCGTATTTCAGCAAGGTGTCTTCCGCCTGCCGCAAATAGGTCACCAGCAGCGACTTGAACAGACCGTCCGAAAATACCACGCCTTCCGAGGCGAGCGTGCGGAAGATCGATTTGCAGATATCGACTGCCATTTTCTTCAGCCCTTTCCCCGCATCGTCCGGAGAAAGCGCCTGGTGCTTGTGCTCGTAGGTCGCGGCGATGTCCACCTGGCAGACGCGGCGCGGCGAATAATTGCGGTGCACCTCGGCCAGCGAGCCGACTTCCAGTCCCCAGTCCCAGGGTATCCGGTTCACACGCGCCAGGTCGGTGGTCATGCAGAATTCGCCGGCGAGCGGATAGCGGAAGCTGTCCAGGAAAGCCAGGAATTTATGCTGCCCGACCAGTTGCTGTATCGAGCGTACCAGCGGCGTCACCAGCAGGCGCGTGACCCGCCCGTTCATCTTGTTGGACACGCGGCTGTAATATCCCTTGCAGAACACGAAGTCCAGATACGGGTTGGCCACCGGATAACACAGCCTGGCCAGCAGTTCGCGGTTATAGGTGACGATGTCGCAGTCGTGCAGCGCGATCACATCCGAGCGGCCGCGCGCCAGAACATAACCGTAGGCCAGCCACGCGGACCGGCCCTTGCCTGGCTGCCCCACATCCAGTCCGTTGCGCGCCAGCGTCTCATAGACTTCGGTAATCCTTTTGCCGTTGTTGTGGATGATCCTGACTTCCGTGGGTATCGTCGCCATCAGTTCGCGCACCCGCTGCAGCTCCTGTTCTGATGCCTGGTCAAGCGCCAGAACGATCTCGTTGAGGTACTTTACCTTGGTCAGTTCCTGGATGATGCCGGGCATCGCCGGCCCTTCGAATTCCGAATACAGCGCCGGCAGCACCAGTGCGACCGGCTTTGTTTTCGAGAATCTGAGCAGCTCCGATTCCAGCCGCTCCAGCGACGATTTGCCGAGCTGGTGCAAGGTCGTGATGATGCCGGTCTGGTAAAAATCGCTCATGGCGGCCTCCTGATGCCGAATTTGCAGTCGATCAGATGTGTTCGATTTCGTCTTTCGCGGCGTCTTCGCGTTTTGTAACGGCTTCGTTTTCGATCATTCGTTTGGCCGCATTGATGCCGCCGACCCCGAACGAGATTGCAAGCGCAATCACGATACCGCCGAAAACGATGGAGAAAGCAGCCAGTACGATGCTGGGGGCGATTTGCAGCTGTTCCATCACCATCGCCAGAATCAGAACGATCAGCAGCGTGTTGACCGCCTTGGCAAGCAGCTTTGCGTAGTGGAAGCCGCTGTTCGCGGCGGTGATCAGCACGGTACGGCTGATGAATCCGGAAATCAGGTAGCCGATGACCATGATCATCGCGGCGGAGAACAGGCGCGGAATATAGCTGAAGAACTGCCCGACCAGCTGGTCGATCGCGGTTATCTGCAGCGCGTTCAGGCCGGTCATCAGCGTGACGATGATCAGCATCCAGAACACGATTTCGCCCAGTATCACCGACGGTTTGGCCCACATGTCGCCTTTGCGCATCAGCTTGGTGAAGCCCATGCGGTCCGACCAGCTGTCGAACTTTATCGCTGTCAGGAATTTCACCAGAAGCAGCCTGATCACCCTGGCAATCACGATCCCGACGATCAGGATCACCAGCATCGCCAGCAGGTTGGGCACGAAAGCCTTGAACCTCAGGAACAGTTCCTTCAAAGGTTCAAGGATAAGATCGAGAAAGTTTCCCATGTCACACCTCCAGTCATTTACTTCCAGTGGCTTGCAAGATATTCCTTGCCGTTTTCAAATTCAATGCAGAGTTTTTCGATTTCAGCCTCGGCTTCCTGCTGCCCCATGTCTGCTGCCTGCATGATGAACGAGGCCGTCTTGCCGACATACAGCGGGGTCATCGACTTGATCAGTTGTTCGGTCGGCAACTTCTTGCTGTGAAACGCAAGCGCATAGTCATAGATCAAACGTGACCACAGGCTGACCGGAAAATGAAAGTCATCGTCGCCCTGTGTGCCCAGCCTTTCGATTTCCCTGAAATCACCCGCTCCCAGGATGTCGACCCAGATTTCGCCCAGGTTGTGCAGTCCTTCCCGGAATGTGTTCAGCATTCTCGTGGTGTTGACATTGACCGGTTCCAGTCCGACGGAATATTCGAAGCCGAATGCCGGGACCGCTTCCGAGCCGCGTATCGGCATCCATATGTCTGCATAAGTATCCATCAGCGCGAAGGTTGCGCTGACCACCTGGTAGAGCATGTTGCTCAGGTCGGTGCCGGGATCCTTGGCATCATGAATTTTCGCGCCGAGGAACGACTGGGTGACCTTGAAACCATTCGCTATCGCCGTCGTGGTCATCCAGATGTCGATGCCGAAACGCGCGACATCGGTTTCCCACACATCCTTGGTCAGGTAGAACCTGGCCAGACTACCGGAAAACCCGAAGTCGCCGCCGATCGGCTGGCGCACCCGCTTGCCGTAAAGCGCGCGGGTGAGCGGATAGACGATGCTGTTGGTAATGGTGCCGTCGAACTTGTGGCGGTGATACAGCGGGGCGACATAATCATGGCCGCCGGCCAGCACCGGCTTGACCAGCAGTTCGATCCATTCCGGGGTAATGCTGCGGAGATCGGAATCCACGACGGCACAGGCTTTTGCGTCCAGTGCATCGGCGATCTCGAAGATGGTCCGAAACGCGCTGCCTTTGCCGGGGATGCCGGCATAGGGGAATGCGATTTTCGAAACGGGCGCCATGCGGTGATGCAACAGGATCGCATTGAAATCGTCGATCGAGGTGTTGCGCACCACATCCATCGTCCCGTCGCTTGAGCCTCCGTCGGAATTGACGATCACCGCCTTGTGATCCGGAAAGTATTTGGCCAGTCCGGCCTGGATCGCGCGTACCACATGACCGATGGTTCGCGCATTATTGAAGCTGGGTATGCCGACGAGGATGTCGGCCTGCCCGATGCGTTCCAGTTGCTCATGTACTTCCGTTCTGAAGGCGGCGGTTTTCATGGCCGGTTACCTCCCTGGAAATTCAGTCAACTTGCGTGTGCGCTTGCTCCACTTTGTTTTGCTGCCGAGCCGTATCCAGCAGCACGATCTGTATGTCCATCACGTTGGTGCCGGTCGGCCCGGTCTTGAAATGGCAACGGGTCCCTGATTCACTGTCGAGCTTGTCGAAAAATGCATAGGAATCGTTGTTGCCCAGATAGTGCTGCGGATCGATGCCCAGTTTTTTCGCTTGCTCGATCGTGTCGCCATCGACCATTGCGCCGGCGGCATCGGTCGGTCCGTCGGTACCGTCGGTGCCTGCGGACAGCATCGCCACACCATGCAGGCCATCGACCTCAAGCCCGAATACCAGCGCGAGCTGCTGATTCCTGCCGCCCTTGCCGTTGCCATGCACCGTGACGGTGGTCTCGCCGCCGTATAACAGGCAATGCCGCTGTTCCGGTTCCATGCCGGCGAGTTCGTCGCGTGCGGCCTGCGCCAGCAACCTTGCCGTATCGTCTGCATCGCCCTGAAGTGTATCGGAAATTATCCTGGCTGAATACCCGAGCTGCGTCGAACGCAGCTGTGCGGCGGCCAGTGCCTGGTTTATCCCGGCGACGATCACGTTGCGCGTCCTGGTCAGGCAGGCATCATTTTCCTTTACGGTTTCCACTACCCGTCCGGCGATGCCGCGCTGCAGGTAGTCCGCGACGCGGGCAGGCAGTTTTTCAAGCAATCCGAATTTTTCGATCACCGCCCATGCCTCCGCAAAGGTCGAGTTGTCCGGCGAAGTCGGTCCCGACGCGATCACGTCGAGCGGATCGCCGATCACGTCGGAGACAATCAGCGTCACCAGTCGGGCGGGGAAGGACGCTTCGGCCAGCCTGCCGCCTTTTACCCTGGACAGATGTTTGCGCACCGCGTTCAGCTCGAAAATATTTGCGCCCGCATTCAGCAGCAGCCGGGTCGTTTCCTGCTTATCCTGCAGCGTGACGCCTTCGACCGGTGCGATCATCAGCGCCGACGCGCCGCCCGAGATCAGGCCGATCACCAGCGTCTTTTCATCGGCCACACTCGCCATGTCGAGGATGCGCTGCGTGCCCGCGATGCCGGCCTGGTTCGGTACCGGGTGGGCGGCTTCCACCTGGTCGATGATTGTCAGCGGCGCGGTATGCCCGTCCTTGACCACAATCAGACCGGCCGCGATTTTGTTGCCGATCAGTGTTTCCAGCGCCAATGCCATGCGTGCGGTTGCCTTGCCCGCACCGACCACGATGATGCGCTCGAATTCGGCAAGGTCGTAAGTTTCCCCTGCAACAAGCAAATGATCGTGCTCCATCCGTACCGCATTGAGCACCGCGTTGTAGGGATCGACCGCCGCGAGTGCGGCGTCAAAGATGCCGGCAAGTTCCAGACGGTGTACCGGCGAACCTGCTGCAGATTCGTCAGCCAGCAGGCTGAGCACGGTTTCGTTCCAGCCTGCCGGGCCGGGAAGGCTGGTTTTCAGCAAATCCGCCATGTCGATCCGGTTATCGAAGCTGCCATTCCTGTGTTTGACCAGCACCGGTTGATCGACTTCCGTCAGCATCGCCAGGTCGTTCAGGCTGTCGCCGAGCGCGATGCTCCGGATCTCGCCGAATTGTCTTTCGTAGAGCGCAATCAGCTTGCTCACTGCGGGCCCTTTGTCGTGACTGCCCATGAGGTGGAACAAACGGCCCTGGGTCCAGCGCAGCCCGGCGGCTTCGATCGCATCCAGGAAACTCTGGTCAGGTTCGCCGTCAAATATGAACGGCTCGTCGAAATCGCGCTGCTGTGCCGCGATCGCGTCCTTTTCGGCAAGGCCGGTCAGCGCCGCGACTTCCGCGACGCTCATGTCCGCAAAGCCGCGCACCTTTGCATCGCACTGCGCGCGCAAACGGACGAACTGTTTCCTGATTTCCCTGTACGGCATGCCCAGCCGGATCAGCTGGTATTCATTCGCCGGTTCGGCATCGATAGCAAACTGGAAATATCCACGCGGGATGAAGATGCCGCCGCCGTTTTCGGAGATGAACGGGTGAGGGTTGTTCAGATGCATGCGGCAAGTTTCAATTTCGGCGCGCGTTTTGCTGGAGCAAAATATTAGCGGAATCCCTTTATCCGCTATCAAGCTTAAAGCGGGTAACGCTGCCGCATATGAATAGTTCGCCTCATCCAGCAGCGTTCCATCCAGGTCGGTGAAGATGATGGTTTTTTTCATCGCAGAGTGGCCCTGACTCGGCTGGCTGATCATGCGGCGCTTTTACGCGCGGCATTCCTGGGCATGAAGTTTGGCGACAGGTGCAGCAACGCAAACAGAATAACTGCGACAACGGCACCGGTCAGGTGGCTTAGTGGAACCGGCACGAAGTTCCCGCCGCCGACAACCAGCAGCAGGGATTTTCCCGACACCAGCTCGAACCAGAGCTTGGCCGACAAAGCTGCCAGCATTGCAGCGCACAGCCAGCGCCAGCTTCCCTGTTCGGTCATGCCCTGCAGGCACAGATACACGACGGCAGCGGTTACGACGCCGGAAAGGCCGCCATAGAATTGCAGCACGGGTTCGAACAGGTAGATCGCCATGCCGATCAGCGCGGCTGCAGAGATACACAGCTTCATGAAATGATGGTAGCCGCGCTGTTCGATCATCGTGCCTGCGATCAGGAACGCGGCCATATCCATGGCAAGATGCGCATCCGAGAGATGGACCAGGTTCCCGGTCAGAAGCCGCCACAGTTCGCCATGAGCGATCGCGGACCGGTCGTAGATCAGCAACTGTCCAAGCCAGGGCACGAAATGAACCAGCAGTGCTGCGGCGCAGATCGCCAGCGTCCGGACCGGCAGACGTGCTTTGCTCAGGAGCGCTTGCGCAGCCACAGGAAACCTCCGCCCAGTCCGGCGAGCAGCAGCAGCGAGACCGGATCGATGGCGCCACCGCCGGTGCCTCCGCTATAACCCGGGGAATTGACGACTTTGTATTCTTGCGGGCGCTCTTTGACCTTTTCCTTGAACTGCGTGAGCTGTTCGTTCAGGTTCACGATCAGATGTTTCGCCGCTTCGTCGAAACCCTTGCCACTGTCGATGCGCAGCTGCTGGCTCTGGTTGACCAGTGTGGCTGAACCCTTGATGCGGCTCAGGCCGGGTGCGCGGAACAGCATCTTGCGGCTGGGTATGTCGTAGACGACCGCATCGAGCATGGTCTGCGTGTCGTTCTTTTCGCCGGGAATCACATAGGCGCCGACGATGGTCCAGTAGGTTAGGCTCGCTATACCTTCATCGGTAAACTGTACCTGGTCGTAGGACAGCAACGCGATCACGTCCACGCCATACATGGTGCGTATCTGGTCGAGGTTCGCAAAACTGCCGCCCGGTGTGAGATAGACCGATGGGATGATCTCGATATCCTTGACGAATGGATATTCCCTGAATCGGTCGGCAACCGCTTTCATCAGGCCCATCTTGCGCTCTTCGGTCAGCGCCGGGCCGCCATCCATGTATCTCGGGAAAATGCCGGTGGATTGCCTGCTGCGTCCGCGGTACGAACTTTCTGCCGGTACGAATGCGATGCCCACGTGCAACGGCAGCTTGAGTACCGGGATACCGGGTGTGACGACAGGATCCTTGGTGTTCGGGAAAAGATAATCGACCACACTGGTCGCATTTTTCGTCGTGCCGGTCGCGCAGCCACCAGCCAGAACAAGGGTGAAAAACGAGCAAGCGAGTAAAAGCAGACGACGTACGTTGATGAGCTTCATCATGTTCTCCCTAATACAAAATTTCCGATCAAAGAATTTCGATGCAAAGAATAAATGAATACAGGATGGGCCAGGAATGCAAGAGAAGAAGAAGCTCCTGTTGCAATTCAACGATGCTGCAGTTTTCACAATTGCCGGTTGCCTATTCTAGCACCGGGAATCGGAGGGATTTTGATCGATGGTGGTGTAGTGGATAGTAATCAGGCAGCGACACCATCCTGTCGGCAGACTTGCCTCGATACGGATTATATATCTGAACTGTATGCCAGCCAGGTCTGGAGACTATCCTAGTCTTCAATAAGGGCGGCTGCGCCTGCCGCCGCGATCTGGCCATCCTGGAACGAACGCACGCCGCTGATCCCCAGACCGCCCACGACCACGCCGCCGATCTGCAGCGGTACGCCGCCCTCGGCCGGAATAACGCCCGGGAGGGCTAGGTGTATCAGTCGCCCGCTCAATACCGCATCCTCGGAGGTTTTGGTCGGTCGCTGAAATGCCACCGCCGCATGGGCCTTCTGGATTGCCGTTTCGACGCTGCCAAACTGGGTGTTGTGGCTTCGTTCCAGATAAAGCAGGTGACCGCCATCGTCAACCACTGCGATCACCACGCGCCAGTCGTTGCTTTTTGCTTCGGCTTCTGCGGCGGCGGCGATCCGTTTGGCATTTTCCAGCGTGAGTACCGGTTTGTGCCCCATGCTTGATGGCAAAGTCACTTCAATGCGGCGAATATCTTGTCGCGGATGGACTCGACGCTGCCGACACCGGGAATTTTGATGCATTTCGGCGCGTTTGCTGCGCCGGATTTTTCCCAGGAAGAGTAGTAATCCACCAGCGGTTTGGTCTGTTCGTGGTACACCTGCAGACGTTTCTTCACGGTCTCTTCGGTGTCGTCCGCGCGCTGTACCAGATCTTCGCCGGTGACATCATCCTTGCCTTCCACCTTGGGCGGATTGAATTTGATGTGATAGGTGCGCCCCGAGGCAGGGTGCACGCGGCGGCCGCTCATGCGTTGTACGATCTCGCTGTCATCCACATCAACTTCCACCACGTAATCTATTTCCACGCCGGCCTGTTTCATCGCCTCGGCCTGCGGAATGGTGCGCGGAAAGCCGTCAAACAGAAAGCCGTTGGCGCAGTCGGCTTCCTTGATGCGTTCTTTCACCAGGTCGATGATGATGTCGTCCGACACCAGCCCGCCCGCATCCATGATCTTCTTCGCTGCGACACCGAGAGGTGTGCCCGCCTTGACTGCCCCGCGCAGCATGTCGCCGGTGGAAATCTGCGGAATATTGAATTTTTCCTTGATGTAATTTGCCTGGGTTCCTTTACCGGCGCCGGGCGCACCGAGCAGTATCAGTTTCATTTATTGCTTACCTCCGATTTTATCTGGGTTTCAAATATTTCTCGTGTAGCTTGCAAGTCATGTTCGGTATCCACCCCGCCAGGCGGAGCCTGCTGGGCGATGAACACGCCGATCTTGTACCCATAATAGAGTGCGCGCAATTGCTCCAATGCCTCATAGCGCTCTAACACTATTGGGGGGAGTTGCCCGTACGCCCGCAGAAAGCTGGCGCGATATGCATAGATCCCGATATGGCGCAAAACCGGCAAATCGGCCGGCAGGGGCTGTTGTGCGGCAAAAGCATCGCGGGGCCAGGGGATCGGAGCGCGGCTGAAATAAAGTGCATTTCCATCCTTGTCCAGTACCGCCTTGACGATGTTTGGGTTGCGCATCGACGCTTCATCGTGGATGGCATGGCAGGCGGTGGCAATTGCACATTCGGGATGGTTGTGCAGGTGTTCAGCAACGGAACTGATCAGCGTCGGCGGAATCATCGGTTC
Source organism: Gallionella sp. (assembly GCA_022340615.1). GTDB lineage: Bacteria > Pseudomonadota > Gammaproteobacteria > Burkholderiales > Gallionellaceae > Gallionella. The sequence goes on from JAJDNO010000007.1 coordinate 106,218, forward strand.
GTCGCCCTGCACATTGACCACGATCGCGGAATCCGCCCATCCCTGAAGTTCAACGACCTCGGCGATGCGGTCGGTACCGCTGCTGTGGCTCTCCCTTGTCAAGCAAGCCTTGAAGCCATGCTCATGCACCACGTTGGCAATCGCATGGTGGTCGGTCGCGATCCAGATTTGCTGTGCACCGCTTTGTGCGGCCTGTTCGGCGACCCTCACCACCATGGGTTTGCCGGAGATCGGCAGCAGCGGTTTGCCGGGTAGTCGTGTGGAAGCGTGGCGCGCCGGAATCACGACGTGAAAGTCGATCATTGAATTTTTTCGACTTCTTCGGGGGTAAGCTTGCGCGCCTCGTCGACCAGCATGACCGGGATATCGTCGGCGATTTTGTAGGCCAGTCGATCCGCCTTGCAGATCAGTTCCTGCGCGGCTTTCTGATAGATCAGCGGGGATTTGCACAGCGGGCAAACGAGGATATCAAGCAGTTTGGTGTCCATGGGAGTCGATCTTTCGCAATATGAGATCTGTCAGGGCCGGGTCGATCCGGGCATCAACTCGCAATACCCAGTAACGTGCATCAGCGAATGCGCTACATTTTACCGCATCTTTTTCGGTCATGAGTATCGCATCGCATTCTGCGAAGGAAAGATCAGCCGCATCATAGTCATGATGGTCGGGAAAGGCATGCGGTGTATACGTGATGCCCAGTGTTTCCAGATGCCGGAAATAGCGTTCCGGGTTGCCGATTCCGGCGATGGCATGGATATTGGGCTTGCTGAAGTCTGCAGCGGTGGCTGTCTGCAGCGGATCGAGCAGGTTATAGAAAATATCGCCGCCAAGACTCATCGCATATTCGCCAGCTGCGGTTTCGCCGCCGTTCACCACGATTGCATCCACTGATTGCAATCGCGAAACCGGTTCACGCAGCGGACCGGCGGGCAGCATGTATCCGTTGCCGAAGCGTCTCATGCCATCGATTACCGCAATTTCCACGTCGCGCTGCAAACGGTAATGCTGCAGGCCGTCATCGCACAGCACGATATTGCACTGCGGGCAGGCCTGCAGCGCCGCCTGGGCTGTCGCAACGCGATCCGCCCCGACCCACACCGGGCAAATATCGCGCCGCGCCATCAGCAGCGGTTCATCCCCGACTTGTGCCGCGGAGCTTGACGGGCTTGCTGCCTGCGGGCTGGAGACGGAGCGGCCATAACCGCGGCTGATGATCAGCGGATGCCATCCGCGCTCGACGAGTTGCTGCGCCAATGCAAGCGTGAGCGGGGTTTTGCCGGTTCCACCGACACTGATGTTGCCGATTACGATCACGGGCAGCAGCAACTGATGGCTGGGAAGGAAGCTGCTCAGATACAGTTCGCGGCGCAGGGCCACCAGCGCGCGGAATACCAGGCTGACCGGATACAGGATCAGATGGAGGCGGGAGACTCGGTACCAGTGGTTTTGCAGCTGGAGCACGTTTGAGAGCCGCTATTCAGACTGGTTCTGCGTGGTGAAGGTGATCCGGGCATATCCTGCACGACGGGCTGCTTCCATGATGTTGATCACGGATTGATGCGTGGCTTTGGCATCCGCATCGATGACGATGGTCGGATCTTTCTGGCCGCCTGCTGCCGCTTTCAGGGAAGCTGCGAGCGCATCAACACCGGTATAGGACAAACCCTTGTTGTTGACTGCATAATGTTCTGAGGCATCCACGGTAACAGTGATCGGATTCGCTTTTGTGCCTGCGGTCTGTCCGCCGGCCTGTGGCAGGTTGATCTTCAATTCCGAGAACTTGGCGTAGCTGGTGGTCACCATCATGAATATCAATATGACCAGCAATACATCGATCATCGGGATCAGGTTGATCTCCGGTTCCTCGCGTCTGCGTCCCAGTCGGAAATTCATCGCGGCCTAGATCGTGCGCTGGCTGTGAACGATCGCTACCAGCTTGATAGCCTGTTGCTCCATCTCCATGGTCAGGCTGTCCACTTGCGAACGGAAGTGCCGGTAGAAAATCATGCTCGGAATCGCCACGATCAGTCCGAAAGCCGTGTTGTACAGCGCGACAGAGATTCCGTGTGCAAGTATCGCGGGTGAGTTGCCAACCGCTGATTGCGAGCCAAAGATCTCAATCATTCCGACCACTGTTCCAAACAGACCCAGTAAAGGGCTGATGGAGGCGATCGTGCCCAGCGTGGTGAGAAAGCGCCCGAGATCATGCGAGACTGCGCGTCCTGCTTCTTCGACGGATTCCTTCATCACTTCAGGGGTGCTTTTGATATTTCTCAGGCCTGCCGCGAAAATACGTCCCAGCGGTGAACTGTCGGCAAGCCGGGTCAACATCCCGTCGCTGACACCGCGTTGTTTGAGTTCCTTGATGACTTCGTCCAGCAGGGCTGGAGGTGAAATGCGTTGGCTGCGCAAAAACATGAGACGTTCAATGATCAGGCCGACTGCAATGATGGATGCAACAAGTAAAAAATATATCGGCCAGCCGGCCGCTTCAACAATTGCAAACACGCGGTTTCTCCAAATGTGCTTAAATTATCAGGGCGCAACTGTAGCCTGTCGAATTCAGTTGAGCAACCTTTCTAAGGATTTACTTCAGCACTATTTTGTTAAGTTGCCATTTGAAAAGAGTATTTCTGTTTATTCACAAATACTGTTGATAACTTTGTGGATGAGCCTTCGGAAATCCGCTTTAACATGGTGTCATAAAAGAGATTTTATTAAATTGCCTATTATTTGTTAATGACAATTTATCATAATAAACAATGAGATGCCATATGTTGTCGGTTGTGCTGCCTGAAGAAGCCGCGAAAAGCGGCGAGTTTCCTTGCCGTGTGGATTATTCCGGATTGTCAAGATGAATTCGAACATTTTTTCCGACGAAAAGACACGAGTATTTCGGGTCGCAGAACTCAACTTTGCAATCAAGCAGTTGCTTGAAAGCAGTATTCCGCTGATGTGGGTACGCGGTGAAATTTCAAATCTGGTAAGGGCCGCTTCGGGCCATATTTATTTTTCATTGAAAGACGATCAGGCGCAGGTCCGCTGCGTGATGTTCCGTCATAAAAACCAGTTGCTGAAAGAGCCGATCGCCAGCGGCCAACAGGTTGAAGTGCTGGCGGTCGCCACTCTGTATGAGCAGCGCGGCGACTTTCAGCTGACGGTTGAACAGATGCGCCCGGCCGGGCTGGGCATACTGTATGAACGATTCGAGCGGCTTAAACAGTTGCTGGAAAGCCAGGGACTGTTCTCTGCAGATCGCAAGCGTGCCTTGCCGGCTTTTCCGAGCTGCATCGGCATTGTCACCTCGCCGCAAGCTGCTGCATTGCGCGATGTGCTCACCACCCTGAGAAAGCGCCTTCCCGGCGTGCCCGTGGTGCTGTATCCCGCGCCGGTGCAGGGAGCAGGCAGTGCGGAAAAGATTGCTGCAGCCATTGCGGTCGCCAACCGTCGTGCGGAATGTGACGTGCTGATCGTCTGCCGCGGCGGCGGAAGCATCGAAGACCTGTGGGCGTTCAACGAGGAAGCCGTCGCGCGGGCGATCGCCGCCAGCGAAATTCCGATCGTCAGCGGTGTCGGCCACGAGACCGATTTCACGATCGCGGATTTCGTTGCCGACGAGCGCGTCCCGACCCCGACCGCAGCCGCGCAGCGCGTAGTTCCGGATCGTCATGCACTGCTCCGGGTTTTGCAGGACCAGGCGCAGCACCTGCAGCGTGCACAGCGCAATCGTCTGCAGAATGCGATGCAGGCGGTGGACTATCTGCAGCGCCGCCTGGTGCATCCCGCACAACAGATGCAGCGCCAGGCGTTGCAGCTGGATCAACTGCAACAGCGCATGCAGCGCGCAACAAACAGCAGAATGACTGACTTTGGCGGCCGCTTAAGCCGGATAGCGGACAGCTTTGTCAGGTCGATGCGAGCGGAACAGTTGCAGCGTTCAGGGCGGGTAGACAATGCCGACAAGCACCTGATCCTGCTTGACCCGGCCAAGGTACTGGCACGGGGCTACAGCATGGTGCAGGATGCGAGCGGCAACGTGGTGTCCGATGCGGGGAAACTGGCGGTTGGCTCGGAATTGAGGATCACGTTTGCAAAGGGCTGGGCAAGGAGCGAAGTGAAGGATCGCGGAACCGATTGAGAAGGTTTGCGAGTCAGTCAGGCCATTTGCATTAGGCCACTCTGTTACTGCGTCATCGCAATCCGAATCGTCTAGAAAACATAACGATAGCCAAAGTTCAGGGAGATATCGGTTACCTGGATTGAGTAGCCGTCCTGCTGCATGCTCGGTCCGGCTGCTGAGAGCAGGAATCCCCAGTTATCCCAGCGACCTTCCAGTAGCAGACTCGATGCGAGATGCAGTTCGGTGGTCTTGTGCGAGAAATAGACGCGATCCTGTGTCGCGGAATCGGTCAGGATGATATTCCCGTCGAAGGTCGCTATCCCCGCTCCTAGGCCTTCCCGGCCTTGAAGTAGGTGCCCTGACGGAGATTTCCCCACAGGTAGAACAGAGTCGGTACCACATATGCAAACTTGCCGCTTCCACCGGTGCCCAGATACAGGTAGGTATTGTTCGAGGTTGCCTGCTGGTCCATATGAAACGACGACAGGTTGAACATGAAGTCATATCCAAAATGGGAATCTGCAAAAAATGCCGGGCGGGTGCTGTAACTGAGAAAATACGACCTTTGGTTGCGCTGCACCAGCTTGCCGGTGGCGTTGTCGGAGAGCCGTTTGACGGTCAGGTCCGCTTCGCGTCCGCCTATGCCAATCGCGAGGCTGCTGCCGTTGGTCAGATAATCCAATATCGCATCAGAGTAAGATGCAGGTACCGGCTGCTGGTCCTGCGCCTGTGCCGGGCATACGAACCCGAGCGCGATCAGCAGCAATCCCTTCCGGCAATATCCCCTTGTTTTCACAAGCTGCTCCCTCGTGCATATCCTGGTTGCAGTTGCAGTTGCAGTTGCAGTTGCAGTTTCAGGGCGACGGCGATGTCGATCGTCCGTTCTTCCCCATTTTTTCCGGAATATACATCATCGCAAATGCGCATCCTACCGAACAGCATGGAAGATGCCGGCAATATCCTTGCGCGAAACGATGCTTCTATCGCAGCAGCTCGGGGCTTTGCGGTATCATTGCGTTTCAGCAAATCTGCGATGCAATTCAATTTGTAATGACGTCCGAAAACTTCATCGATCTCCCCCCTTTGTTCAGCGCGCGCGGCACGGTTACGCTGCCCGGCTCTAAAAGCATTTCCAACCGCATCCTGCTGCTGTCGGCGCTGGCGCAGGGCACGACTGAAATACGCGATGTGCTGCTGTCAGATGATACCGGGCGCATGCTCAATGCCTTGCGCATGCTGGGCGTAGAAGTTGAGGAACTGGAACCACTGGTGTTCCGCGTGACTGGCTGTGGCGGGAATTTTCCGGTCAAGCAGGCGGAGCTGTTTCTCGGCAATGCCGGTACCGCGTTCCGTCCGCTGACGGCGGCGCTGGCGCTGTCCGGCGGCGAGTACCGGCTGTCGGGGGTGCCGCGCATGCACGAGCGGCCGATCGGCGACCTGGTCGATGCGCTGCGCGAACTCGGCGCCGATATCGAATGCGTGGACAATGAAGGTTTTCCGCCGCTGCAGATCCATCCGGCGACACTGGGCGATGCGGATCGTGTCGGCGTGCGCGGCGATGTATCCAGCCAGTTCCTGACCGCTTTGCTGATGGCATTGCCATTGCTGGATCGCGAAGTTACCGTGGATGTGGTCGGCGAGTTGATTTCCAAGCCTTATATCGAAATCACGCTGGCGATGATGGAACGCTTCGGCGTGAAAGTGCAAAGGGATGGCTGGCGCAGCTTCAGGATTGCGGCGGGCAGCCGCTATCGATCGCCCGGCGTGATCTACGTGGAAGGCGATGCGTCGTCGGCATCCTATTTTCTTGCCGCCGGTGCGATCGGCGGCGGGCCGGTGCGTATCGAAGGGGTGGGCAGCGGCAGCATACAGGGAGATGTGCGTTTCGCCGATGCGCTGGCACAGATGGGTGCACAGATCGAAATGGGTGCGAACTGGATTGAGGCGAGGGCGCCGCAATCGGCGAGGCTCAGCGCGATTGATCTGGATTGCAACCACATTCCCGATGCGGCAATGACGCTGGCGGTGGCCGCGCTGTTTGCCGAGGGCACGACCACGCTGCGCAACATCGCCAGCTGGCGAGTCAAGGAAACCGACCGCATCGCAGCAATGTCGACCGAGTTGCGCAAAGTCGGCGCGACGGTGGAAGAAGGGCAGGACTATATCCGCATCACCCCTCCGACATGCATACGCCATGCAGCCATCGACACCTACGACGATCACCGCATGGCGATGTGTTTTTCGCTGGCTGCGTTTGGCGCCGAAGGCGTGCGCATCAACGATCCGCGCTGTGTCGCAAAGACTTTCCCGAATTATTTTACGGTGCTGCATGATGTAGTCCGGGCTGTGCCGGTGATCGCGATCGACGGGCCGTCTGCATCCGGCAAGGGCACGGTGGCGCAACTGGTAGCTGCGAGGCTGGGATTCCATTACCTGGACAGCGGTGCGCTGTACCGCTTGCTGGCGTTCGCTGCACAGCGCGACCATGTTCAACTGACCGATGAATCGCGTCTGACAGAGCTGGCCGATCGCATGGATATCCGCTTTGAGGGAAAGGACATCTTTCTGGATGGCGCGCCGGTCGGCGACGAATTGCGCGGCGAGAAATGCGCAGCCGCGGCCTCCGTTGTGGCAGCCCTGCCCGGGGTGCGCGCCGCGCTTTTGAACAAGCAGCATGCCTTCCGCAGGGCTCCCGGGCTGGTTGCGGATGGCCGCGATATGGGGTCGGTAGTTTTTCCGGACGCGGTGCTGAAGATATTTCTTACAGCCAGTGCCGAGGCTCGTGCCGATCGCCGATATAAGCAGTTGATGGAGAAAGGGATCGATGCTAATATCGCCGCCCTTTTGATGGATATTCGTGTGCGCGACGAGCGTGATTCGAAACGCAACGCATCTCCGTTGCAACAGGCACCGGGAGCAAGCCTGCTGGACACCACGGCGCTGAGCATCGATGAAGCTGTACAGGACATCGAGCAGGCGGCGCGGAAAATGTTGGCAGACTATCCGGTAAAAAGCTTTAAATAACAGGCCCCAGAAGACTGATCGTCTGACGGGATCTTTAACTAACCCTCTGCACCGATTTGTTTTTTTCGGGCAGATAATATTTTTTAGGTGTATCCGATGAACGCAACCTCAACCGCAGCAACAGCAGTACAAGATCCCGATAGTTTTGCAGCAATGTTTGAAGAAAGCCTGACGCGCAAGGAAATGCGCGCAGGCGAATTGATTACCGCGCAGGTAGTGCGCGTCGACCACAACATGGTGGTCGTGAATGCCGGACTGAAGTCCGAAAGTTTGATTCCGATCGAGGAATTCCTCGACGCCAAGGGCGAATTGGAAGTTGCCGCGGGTGATTTTGTCACCGTCGCGATCGAATCGCTGGAAAACGGCTATGGAGAAACCAAGCTGTCGCGTGAAAAAGCCAAGCGCCTGGCTGCATGGCACGAGCTGGAAATCGCGATGGAAGAAGGCAAGATCGTGGAAGGCTATGTCAGCGGCAAGGTCAAGGGCGGTCTGACCGCGATGGTCAACGGTATCCGCGCATTCCTGCCGGGTTCGCTGGTAGATATTCGTCCGGTCAAGGACACCACGCCTTACGAAAACAAGACCATGGAGCTGAAGGTCATCAAGCTGGACCGCAAGCGCAATAACGTGGTGGTTTCCCGTCGCGCCGTGCTGGAAGCAAGCATGGGTGCAGACCGAGAGGCGATCCTTGAGAATCTGAAGGAAGGCGCAATCGTCAAGGGCGTGGTCAAGAACATCACCGACTACGGTGCATTCGTTGACCTTGGCGGCATTGACGGCTTGCTGCATATCACAGATCTGGCCTGGCGCCGCGTCAAGCATCCGTCCGAAGTGTTGACCGTCGGCGACGAGATCGAGGCCAAGATTCTGAAATTCGATCAGGAGAAGAACCGTGTATCCCTGGGCATCAAGCAGATGGGCGATGATCCATGGAACGGTCTGGCGCGTCGCTACCCGCAGGGTACGCGCATGTTCGGCAAGGTGACCAACCTGACTGACTACGGCGCATTCGTCGAGATCGAACAGGGTATTGAAGGACTGGTGCACGTTTCTGAAATGGACTGGACCAACAAGAACGTTCATCCTTCCAAGGTTGTAAGCCTGGGCGATGAAGTCGAGGTGATGATTCTGGAAATCGACGAAGCGCGTCGCCGCATCTCGCTGGGTATGAAGCAATGCCAATCCAACCCCTGGGATGATTTCCAGATCAACCACAAGAAAGGCGACAAGGTTAAGGGCCAGATCAAGTCGATCACCGACTTCGGCGTATTCATCGGTCTGGATGGCGGTATCGACGGTCTGGTGCATCTGTCGGACCTGTCCTGGAGCCAGCCCGGCGAAGAAGCCGTACGCAGCTACAAGAAGGGCGACGAAGTCGAAGCAGTGGTGTTGGCTATCGACGTTGATCGCGAGAGGATCTCCCTGGGTATCAAGCAACTGGAAGGAGATCCATTCGGCGGTTTCGCCTCCAGCCATGAGAAGGGTGCTGTGGTTACCGGCACCGTAAAGTCTCTTGATGCCAAGGGTGCCGTGATTGCGCTGGAAGGCGATGTAGAGGCATATCTGAAGTCTTCCGAAGTATCGGCTGACCGCGTCGAGGATATTCGAACCCATCTCAAGGAAGGTGACAGCGTTACAGCAGTCATCATCAACGTTGATCGCAAGAATCGCGGCATCAACCTGTCGATCAAGGCTCTGAACAAAACTGAGGATACCGCGGCGTTGCAGAAGCTTTCAGCAGAAAGCAATGCGAGTGCCGGCACCACCAATCTGGGCGCTTTGCTGAAGGCCAAGATGGGCGGTAACAAGACTGAAGCTTAAGATTGAGGTTCTGACATGATTCGTTCTGATCTGATTGCCAAACTGGCCGAGTTGCATCCGCAACTGCTGGCCAAGGATGCGGAGCTCGCCGTGAAGGTGATTCTGGATGCACTGTCTGCAACGCTATCGCGTGGCGGACGTGTCGAGATTCGCGGTTTCGGCAGCTTTGGCCTGAATTACCGTCCGCCGCGTCAGGGGCGCAACCCCAAGACCGGCGACAAGGTGAAGGTGCCGGCAAAATATGTCCCGCACTTCAAGGCAGGCAAGGAGCTCAGGGAGCGAGTCTGCGAACAAAAGACCTGATTTCCGGGACAACACTTCAAATGGCGGCATATCGCAAGGTATCGCCGCCTTTTTTTATGCTATCGTTGCGGTGAATTTGACGGGATATACCATGCGTTATTTCAACTGGATTATTCGAGTACTGCTGTTCATCGCGCTGCTTGGTTTTGCGGCAAAGAACAATCAGCCGATCACGCTGAAATATTATTTCGGCTATGAATGGCAGTCCTACCTCGTGATAGCGCTGCTGATTTTTTTTGCTGTCGGTGCTGTCGTGGGTGTGCTTGCGATGTTCCCGAAAATGGTGCGGCAGCGACGTGAAATTTTCGCCCTGAAGCGCCAGCTCCGCGCCAGGGAAAAGCTGGCCGATCTCGATGAAACGCAACAATTGCCGGGATAACCGCATTAATTATGGAATTCCAATTCTGGATGCTGCTGATATTTCCGCTGTTTTTTGGAATGGGATGGCTGGCCGCACGCATTGATATTAAAGAGCTGCTTTCGGAATCGAGCGTGCTTCCGAATTCGTATTTTCAGGGGCTGAATTTCCTGCTCAACGAGCAACAGGACAAGGCCATCGAAGCATTCATCGAAGTGGTCAAGGTTGATCCGCAGACTGTCGAATTGCACTTTGCTCTGGGCAGCCTGTTTCGCCGCCGTGGCGAAGTGGACAGGGCGCTGCGCATGCACCACAACCTTGTCGACAGGGCGGATCTGGACGATGACAAACGACAGCATGCAATATTCGAACTGGCCCAGGACTACCTGAAGGCGGGTATCCTGGACCGTGCCGAAAGTCTGTTCAGTGAACTGGAAAACACCATGTATGCCAGGCAGTCCCTGGAATTCCTTCTGGAGTTGTTTCAGAAAGAGCATGACTGGTTCAAGGCGATTACGGTGGCTAAACGCCTTGCGCAGGTTTCCGGGGAATCCTACAACCGTCAGGCTGCTTTTTTCTATTGCGAGATGGCGAGCGAAGAGAACGAGGCTGGAAATTTCGCTTCAGCCCGCGAACATTTGCAGCAGGCGTTGCGGATTGACCAGAATTCGGTTCGTGCAACCATGATGCTGGGCGACATGCTGGCCAGCGAGGGCAGGCATGCCGATGCAATCGATACCTGGAGAAGCATCGAGTCTCAGGATGCGCAATATTTGCCACTGGTTGCGGAACGTATGTTGAATTCCTATCGCAGCCTGGATCGTGAAGCAGAAGGCATCGCACTACTGCGTGAGTATCTGGGAAAATACCATTCCCTGGACCTGATGAATGTGGTGTTTACCGGGGTGCTGAAAAACGAAGGATCGTCTGCGGCCTATCAATTGGTTCGCGATGAACTGAAGCGAAATCCGACCTTGCTCGGCCTGGACAAATTGCTGGAAGCGCGGTTGCTGGAAATGCCCGGAGAAATGCGTTCCGATGTCGAGCTGGTCAAGGATCTGGTTCACAAGCGCACCCGCAACCTGGCCACCTACCATTGTGCTCATTGCGGTTTCAAGGCGCGCCAGTTCTATTGGCATTGTCCGGCTTGCCAGGCCTGGGGCAGCTATTCCCCACGACGAGGCGAAGAAACCGGAGCACCACTGTGAACGATCCCAGAATCATCGTCGCGCTGGATTACCCGGATGCCCAGCCCGCTCTGGCGCTGGCCGACAGGCTGGAGCCTTCGCAGTGCCGGTTGAAAGTCGGCAAACAGCTGTTTACCGCCACCGGCCCCCACTTGCTTGAGTCGCTCATGAAGCGTGGTTTTGAAATTTTCCTGGATTTGAAATTCCACGACATTCCCAATACCACTGCGCAGGCGTGCAGAGCGGCGGCCAGCCTCGGCGTGTGGATGGTCAATGTGCATGCTCTGGGCGGGCGAAAGATGCTGGAAGCGGCACGTGATGCAGTTGCAGGCACTTCACAGAAGCCCAGGCTGATTGCAGTAACCCTGCTGACCAGCATGGCGCAACAGGATCTTCACGATATTGGAATCAATGCAACGCCCGCAGAGATGGTGTTGCGCCTGGCGACACTGGCACGGGACAGCGGACTCGATGGCGTAGTGTGCTCAGCTCATGAATCAGCTTTGTTGCGCAAGCATTGCGGCAGTGAATTTTGCCTGGTGACGCCGGGCATTCGTCCGTCACAGGCCAGCCTTGATGACCAGTCTAGGGTGATGACGCCTCGAGCGGCCATGGAAGCGGGCTCAAGCTACCTGGTGATCGGACGTCCGATCACCCAGGCTGCAGATCCGTTGCGCGCGCTGCTTGGAATCAATCAGGAACTTGAAAACAGGGGTGCAGTATGAATTTGAAGGGTATACATGGATATGACCACGCTACCGGAGTTTGACGAAGCCAGGATATTGGTGGTTGGCGATGTGATGCTGGATCGTTACTGGTTCGGTGATGTCAGCCGCATTTCGCCTGAGGCACCGGTCCCGGTGCTCAAGGTCGAGCGTGTCGACGAGCGACCGGGCGGTGCAGCCAACGTGGCGCGCAACATAGCAGCGCTCGGCGCGCATGCCACTCTGCTTTCGGTGGTCGGGAACGACGAAGCGGGGGGCTGTCTGGAAAATCTGCTCAGCGAGCAACACAATCTTGCAGCGCTGCTTCATCGCGACAACACCTTTTCCACCATTATCAAGTTGCGCGCGATCGCGCGCCACCAGCAGTTGCTGCGAATTGATTTCGAGACACCGCCGAGCCATGAGGTATTGCACGCTGCGCTTGAAAATTATCGGGTCCAGCTGCCTCTGGCAGAGGTCGTGATTCTTTCAGACTACGGAAAGGGCGGATTGACACATATAGCAGAAATGATCTGTCTTGCACGGGATGCAGGAAAACCGGTCCTGGTTGATCCGAAGGGTGATGATTACGCCCGCTACCGAGGAGCAACCATACTGACACCAAACCGAAGTGAATTTCGTGAAGTTGCAGGCAGCTGGAAGACTGATACCGAATTCAACGAAAAAGCGGAAAAATTGCGTACTGAATTGCAGCTTGATGCGTTGCTGGTCACGCGTAGCGAAGAAGGCATGAGTCTGTTCCGCTCCAATGAAGTTCATCACGAGCCAACCCATACCCGCGAGGTATTTGATGTCAGTGGTGCCGGCGATACGGTGATTGCCACGCTGGCTGTGATGCTTGCGAGTGGCGCAGATTTTCCGGATGCGATGCGTATAGCGAATCGTGCGGCTGGCATCGTGGTTGGGAAGCTGGGGACTGCGGTAGTCAGCCGTGACGAGATTGAGAGGGATATGGCTATTGCAACGAATGAATAGGCCCCCGAGATTGTGAGCGCTCATGCGGGCGTCCTGTTTCCTTTGCTTTGCTGCAGGACCTCACCCCTGAAAATTTGAGGAGAATACCAATGTATTACATCATCACCGGCGCCGCCGGATTTATCGGATCAAACCTGGTCAAAGCGCTAAACGAGCGTGGAGAGAACAATATCATCGTTGTCGATAATCTCAAGAATGCAGACAAATTCAGGAATCTGGTTGATTGCGAGATTGCCGATTATCTCGACAAGGCGGACTTCCTGGAGAAATTGCAGGACGGTTTTTTCGATGGATTGGTCAGTGCGGTTCTGCACCAGGGTGCTTGTTCTGACACCATGGAAACCGATGGCCGCTACATGATGGAGAATAATTACCGGTACACGCTGGAATTGCTGAATTACTGCCAGAATGAAGAGATTCCGTTCCTGTATGCATCTTCGGCCTCGGTGTATGGTGGTAGCAGCGTATTCAAGGAGAGCCGGGAATTTGAAGCACCGTTAAACGTGTATGCCTATTCCAAATTCCTGTTCGATCAGATCGTGCGCCGCCGCTGGCAAAAGCGCAGCGCGCAGGTCGTCGGGTTCCGCTACTTCAATGTGTACGGTCCGCGCGAACAACACAAGGGACGCATGGCATCGGTCGCTTATCATTTCTTCAACCAGTATCAGGCCGAGGGCCGGGTAAAATTGTTCGAAGGATGTGATGGTTACGCCAACGGAGCGCAACTGCGTGATTTCGTGTCGATCGAGGATGTGGTCAAGGTGAATATGCATTTTCTGGATAATCCCGGCAAGTCGGGAATATTCAACCTGGGTACCGGCCAGGCGCAAAGTTTCAACGACGTCGCGGTGGCAACCATCAATACTTTGCGCAAAGCAGAATCCAAACCGGAACTTGGTCTTGCCGAGATGCAGAAGCAGGGGCTGATCAGTTACATCCCATTCCCGGAAGCACTGCGCGGAAAATATCAGAGTTACACCCAGGCGGATATGGGTGCGTTGCGCAATTGCGGTTACACAGAAGATTTTCTGAGCGTGGAGCAGGGTGTAGCAAGGTATGTAGATCAGATGCTAAGCGCGGCAAAATAAAAAATTGTTCAATCAGGAAATATGCGAGTGTATCCAACGATAGAAAAATTTGTAGGGAATACCCCGCTGGTGAAACTGAAACGTATCCCGGGAAATACCAGCAATGTGTTGCTCGCCAAACTGGAAGGCAATAATCCCGCCGGATCGGTAAAGGACAGACCCGCGCTTTCGATGATCACTCACGCCGAGCAGCGCGGCGAGATCAAGCCCGGCGATACGCTGATCGAAGCGACCAGCGGTAATACCGGCATTGCGCTTGCGATGGCCGCAGCGATGCGCGGCTATAAAATGATACTGGTCATGCCGGAGAACCAGAGTATGGAACGCCGCCAGACTATGCGTGCATTTGGCGCGGAACTGGTGCTGACCAGCAAAGAGGGAAGCATGGAGCTGGCACGCGATACGGCCGAGAATCTGCGCGCCGCAGGCAATGGCATCATCCTTGATCAATTCTCCAACCCGGATAATCCGTTGGCGCATTATGAAGGTACCGCACCGGAAATCTGGCGCGATACGAACGGCAAGATCACGCACTTCGTAAGCAGTATGGGCACTACCGGAACCATCATGGGTTGCTCTCGATATTTCAAGGAAATGAACCGCAACATCCAGGTAATAGGAGTGCAGCCGGAAGAAGGCGCCCAGATACCCGGCATCCGGAAATGGCCGCAGGCCTATTTGCCGAAAATCTATGACGGCAAATATGTGGATAAGCTGGAATATGTGGGGCAGACGGATGCTGAAGATATGACGCGTCGCCTGGCGTGCGAAGAAGGCATATTTTGCGGCATCTCTTCCGGCGGGGCGCTAAGTGTCGCGCTGCGCATCTCACAGCAAACCGAAAACTCGGTGATTGCGTTCATCGTCTGCGACCGTGGTGACCGCTATCTTTCAACGGGAATTTTCCCCGTCTGATATGCGCATGTCGGCCTGATATTGCAATTGTTGCTTCGAGCAATGGAGCGGATTGCTAGTTTTGCGCAATTCTTGGTTTTGACAACGGAGGGTTCTGGGCAAAGTAGCGGTCGATGCCGCTTACAATCGCATGTGCAACCTTCGCTTGATAACGGGGGTCGTCCAGGCGTCGCTCTTCGCTTGGGTTGCTGATGAATGCAGTCTCAACCAGAATGGACGGAATGTCTGGCGATTTGAGCACCGCGAATCCGGCCTGCTCCACATGTCCGCGATGAAGCCGGTTGATATCCCCGAGTTTGTTAAGCACAAATTTCGCAAGTTTCATGCTGTCGTTGATTGTCGCGGTTTGTGACAGGTCGAGCAAGGTGCGCGCGAGGTAGGGATCTTTTTCTGAGATATTGACCCCGCCGATCAGGTCAGCTTCGTTCTCATTCTTTGCCAGCCAGCGTGCGGCGGCGCTGGTCGCGCCGTGTTCGGACAACGCAAATACAGACGAGCCGCGTGCTTTAGAATTGATAAATGCATCCGCATGGATGGAAACGAACAGGTCTGCATTGGCCTTGCGTGCCTTGGCGACCCGACCCATCAGCGGAATGAAATAATCTCCATCCCGTATCATTACGCCGCGCATATTCGGTTCTCTGTCGATCAATGTTTTTACCTTGCGTGCAATTGCCAGGGTCACATTCTTTTCGAGGGAACCGTGCCTGCCACGGGCACCGGAATCTTCGCCACCGTGCCCTGCATCGATCGCGATGATCAGGGTGCGCGCGTGTATCCCCGGCGGAGCCGGCGGCTGACTTGTATCAGGGGACTGCTTGTCAGATGCAGAGGAGGGGGACTGATTGCCTGTGGCAGGCGTGCTCGCAGCTCCGGGTAAGTTGTTCAGCAAAGCCATCAATGGATCAACAGGCTGCTCCGGATACACGTCCAGCACCAGGCGATAGCCATATTCCGCAACCGGTTTGAGAACGAATAACTGCGGTTTGACCTCTGCTTTCAGGTCCAGCACCAGACGCACTACCCCCGGTTTGAAGCGCCCTACGCGCACGCTCCTGATATAGGGATCATTGCTGTTTACCAGTTTGGGCAGGTTGTTGAGTATCTTGTCGGGCCGCACATTATCCAGGTCGATTACCAGTCGTTCCGGATTGCTCAAGCTGAACATGTTGTAGTGGATGGCATGCCTGGACTCGAGTGTCATGCGCGTGTAGTCTTGTGCCGGCCAGATGCGTGCCGCACTGACGGTGGTGGTAACAGCTTGCGCTTGTGGCAGCCAGAAAATAACGGATAACGAAACGAGTTTTAAAATTGCTCTAAACATTCCCGTCCTGAGGGTGTGTTACCTTTAATGCCGACATCGCGTCCATCGGGCAGAATTTCAAAAGTGATGTCGATATCAGCCTTCGGAATGAAACCCATTGCCTTTTCGGGCCATTCAATGAGAAATATATTGCGCCCATCAAACTCATCGCGGAATCCGGCTGCTTCCCATTCCGCTTCATCGTTCAAGCGATACAGATCGAAGTGGCGTAAGTCTAACCCATTGATATGGTATGGTTCAACCAGGGTATATGTAGGACTCTTAATCCTGCCTGAATAACCCATTGCATTCATGATGCCGCGGACCAGGGTCGTCTTGCCTGCACCCAGATCTCCATGCAGAAAAATCACCATTCCCGGCCTTAGTCTTTTAGCGAGACGCCCAGCCAGCGCGATGGTCGCACTTTCATCATCTAGATGCATTCTGATTGGGCTATCATCGAGTTTATGCAAAAAATAATCCCTCAACAGGTTGACTGGTTGGTGCTTGCCGCACGAATACGCGAGTGGGCACATGAGCTTGGCTTCCAGGCTGCAGGTGTCAGCAATACTGACCTGGCCGTGGCTGAAAGCGGTTTGTTTGAATGGCTTTCACAAGGCTGGAATGGCGAGATGGATTATATGGCAAAACATGGCACCAAACGTAGTCGCCCGGAAGAACTGGTGCGCGGTACATTGCGAGTGATTTCCCTGCGAATGAACTACTTTCCGCCCAATGCACGAGAGAGCTGGGAGGTTTTGGCTGAGAATGAAAGCGCCTATATTTCGCGTTATGCCCTGGGGCGGGATTATCACAAGGTGATGCGAGATCGCCTTGCGAAACTGGCCGAAAAAATACGTGCCGAAGTATCGGAATACGACGGGCGTGTATTCACGGACAGTGCGCCCGTGATGGAGGTTGAACTGGCACGCAAAGCCGGCCTGGGTTGGCGCGGCAAGCACACATTGCTGCTAACGAGGGAACAGGGTTCGTGGTTCTTTCTCGGTGAAATATTTGTGAACCTGCCGCTGCCGGTGGATGCACCTCAACAGGAACACTGCGGTTCCTGCACGCGCTGTATCGACGTATGCCCTACGCACGCGATTATTGAACCATACAGGCTGGACGCGCGACGTTGTATTTCCTATCTCACCATCGAACTCAAGGGAGCAATACCGATTGAACTGCGCCCCCTGATTGGCAATCGAATCTATGGATGCGACGATTGCCAGTTAGTGTGTCCATGGAACGGCTTTGCGCAAACCACGGTTGAGCCGGATTTTGCGGTGCGGCATGGACTGGATGACGTGTCGCTCGCCGAATTGTTCGCGTGGGATGAAGAAGAGTTCAAGGTCAGGCTCGCGGGCAGTGCTATCTATCGAATCGGCCATGAACAATGGCTGCGCAATATAGCTGTAGCTTTGGGTAATGCACCCAGGGGTGCGGCGGTGAAAGCGGTACTGGAACGGCGCGCCAACCATGAATCGGAATTGGTGCGGGAACACGTTGAGTGGGCACTGCTGCAACACTCGATATGACCGATGGCCAGTGGTCCCATCAATAGATGAACCGGGCGTGCAATTCTTCCAGGTTCAACTCACGCAAAATATACTCGATTCTCTCGCGTGCATTTTGTCTCGGTACGCCGGTACGGCGTGCGATTATCAGTTCGTTCTTTATCGAATGTTCCCAGCCGATCAGTTCGGTTACGGTTATCTGATAGCCATGCGACTCCAGCAGCAAACATCTCAGAACATTGGTGAGGTGGCTGCCGAATTCTCGGGTGTGTATCGGATGCCTCCAGATTTCGGAAAGTGGTGTTTTGCCAAATGACTGATTCTTGTTTTTATTTAAGGCGGCCGCCACTTCAGCCTGACAGCATGGTACAAGCACAATGAATTTTGCCTGTTTGTGCAGAGCGAATTTGATTGCGTCGTCGGTTGCGGTGTCGCAGGCATGCAGTGCGGTGACCACATTTATTTGTTCGGGTATCTGTGGTGATGTGATGGATTCTTCGACGGACAGATTCAGAAACGACATCCTCGCAAAACCTAGCCTTGATGCAAGATGCTGTGATTTGCTGACTAATTCATTGCGGGTTTCAATTCCGTAAACATGTGCTGTCTCGCGCATTTTCAGGAATAAATCGTAGATGATGAAACCGAGGTAGGATTTTCCGGCTCCGTGATCTGCAATCACCAGCGTGTTTTCGGTTGCCAGCACTTCATTCAACAACGGTTCGATAAAGCGAAACAAGTGATATACCTGCTTCAACTTGCGCCTGCTGTCCTGGTTGAGCTTTCCATCACGAGTAAGTATGTGCAGCTCTTTGAGCAGTTCGATGGATTGGTCGGGCCTGATTTCGGGAATTTGACTCATGTCGTGTATATTATTTAGCAGAACTTGTTTTTCATCGCCAATACGTCCCCTGTCAATGCCAGCGTGAACGAATTGGCCATGATGATAGATCATGGTTCGATCAGTATCCCGCAGACTAGCCACAGTGCGACCCCGATCGTGAACATACCCATTGATATGCCAGCAGTGTGCTTGGTGCGCCATATCTTTCACGCCTGAGGAATGAAAGCTATGGCGGTAAGTGTCGCAGCGGCACTGCCTATGAAGTCGGCAAGGTCAATTGATTGCAGATCCACTGAGGTGATTATAGCGCCACGCTAACTGTATTGCCCCGAATGCAGCATCTGGAATTGCGCTTTCTATGCTAGGCGGCCGACGACCATATTTACGGTGAGAATCCATATATTGTTTGACGCACAAAAAATGCTTTGCTATAGTGGCGGTCTTCGCTGACGCGGGGTGGAGCAGCTCGGTAGCTCGTCGGGCTCATAACCCGAAGGTCATAGGTTCAAATCCTGTCCCCGCAACCCTCAGCCCGATCTTTAAAAAACAAACGAACAATCGACGAGTGTAGGTGCTTGGTTTTTGGGAAGTTTGTATATTCGGAAGGATATGCAGACGACTTTAAAAATAAGTAGTACTTACACAAAGTTGAAAAGAATCATGTCAATGATTCACTTTGAGTAAGA
>JAJDNO010000008.1 GCA_022340615.1 Gallionella sp.
CGATATGGGTCATGGCCGTAGTGATAGAGGCGCCGTGCCAGTGCTTTTCGTTTGGCGCGATCGAGACCACGTCGCCGGGACGAATATCCTCGATGGGTCCACCCCAGCGCTGAACATGACCGTAGCCGGCAGTAACGATCAGGGTCTGTCCCAGTGGGTGGCTGTGCCACGCCGTCCGTGCACCCGGTTCGAAGGTTACGTTTGCGCCGCTGGTGCGTGCCGGCTCATGGGCTTGAAAAAGATAATCCACGCGCACCGTGCCGGTGAAATAGTCCGCTGGGCCTTTGGCAGAGGGTTCTGTGCCTACTCGTTTGATTTCCATTTTTTATCTCCTTTCACTTACGGGGATGCGTGACTGTTCGCAACGCAATTCCGTGATGTGGCGAGATTACTGCGTAAATATGATTATGATTAGGGGGTATATTCCGCATGAACTTATGAATATAATTCATGAATGGCAAGCGAGAATCTCAACGATCTTTTGGCGTTTATCACCGTTGCGCGCGAGGGCAGCTTTACCCGTGCCGCTGCACAGCTAGGCGTTTCCCAGTCGGCACTAAGCCATACGATGCGCGGCCTGGAGGCCCGGGTCGGGTTGAGGCTACTGAACCGGAGTACTCGCAGTGTTTCCCCCACCCAGGCAGGCGAGAGGCTGCTCCGGACTATCGGTCCGCGGCTCGATGAGATTGGATTTGAACTCGCAGCCTTGAGCGAGCTTCGGGATAAACCGGCCGGCATCGTGCGCATCACCGCCACCGAACATTCAGCCAACACCGTCCTCTGGCCCAAGCTATCGAAGGAACTGCTGGCGTATCCGGATATCCGGGTGGAGATAACCACGGATTCACGCTACATTGACATCGTTGCGGAACGATATGACGCCGGTGTGCGCCTCGGCGGGGAAGAAGTGGCAAAAGACATGGTCGCGGTACGCATCGCACCGGACATGCGCGTGGCCGTGGTCGGATCTCCTGGCTACTTTGAAAAGCGGCCGCCGCCCAAAACCCCGCATGACTTGGCCGAGCACAACTGCATCAACCTGCGATCGCTAACAAGCGGTGGACTCTATGCCTGGGAGTTCGAAAAGAACGGAAACGAACTCAACGTCCACGTCGAAGGCCAGTGGATCTTCAGCAGCACCGCCCCGATGCTGGAAGCCGCCCTGGCGGGATATGGCTTGGCCTACATCCCTGAGGATGTCGTCGCGCCGTACATCGCTGGGAAACGATTGCAGCGGGTGCTCAAGGACTGGAGTCCAATATTCCCAGGCTATCACCTATATTACCCGGCGCGTCATCCTTCTCCTGCCCTGGACCTTGTGGTCAAAATATTGCGCCATAAATCGGGAGGCAAGACGTAGTGGACTGGACTGCGGCCATGACCAACCAGTGATCAAGTCCCCTGAAAAAGCGAAATTGAGGGGCAACGGGTGTCGGTCACAGTGCCTCCGACATCCGCTCGTACGAACAGTAGCCTGGTAGCGTTGGTACGGCCGGAAAGTCGTGCCAACTTGGCGGGCTACGTTCGCCCGGCCGATCGTCTCCGGCGCCTGGAGAAGGAGGGGCTTATCGTGCGCGCGGCATACCAGGAGCGCCCGGTGCGTTATGCCTATACCCTGAGCAAGAAGGGGGCGGATCTGGGAGACGTTTTGCTCGCGCTGGTGCGATGGGGCAAGAAACATATTCCCGGCACGCACACGCTCAAGGAACTCCGGTCCGGCAGGACGCGCTGAGGCGCGAAACGCGTCGGTCGCGCAACGCAACTGGCCTATGATTGAAGTACTACGCGTCCGCTTTGATCAGCAGTGCAAAAATATGCAAAATGGCTGAATCGTCCCCTAAGCAGCCATCCAACCTGATTTCCATTTCTGGTGCTTGGCTATTCGCCGTAAGTACATTACTTGGGAATTGCTTCGGACTCTCGCTTGTATTCATCATGACTCATACTGGCGTCGTGCAGGCAGCTTTCCCTTTGGTATTGGTCTGGCATGTGTTCACACTGGTTGCGCTGGGTCGCACGGCCCGTAGCATAAAGCTGCTCGGAATTGCATCCTGAAGATGCACACGCGACCAGGAACAGTAAACAAGCTATAGCAATCCGCATCATCATTTCCCCTATTAGGTGAAGTGGGCATTTGCTTTCGCGCAAGCACAAGCCTCTTTGTATTCCAGTACTTTGGGCAACTGGATCAGTATACGTGTGTCTGCATTAGCAATGAGAAACAGACTCTATGTGATTGATCTTGAAAAGTCAGCTTTGCCCGACTTCCAGATTTTTCATGATGAACTCCTTGCAGTTAGGCCGGCCTCATACCAGCCTTTAGAGCGGTTGACCAGTTTGACGACAAACAGCATGACCGGAACCTCGATCAGCACACCGACGACGGTCGCCAATGCCGCGCCGGATTCGAAGCCAAACAGGCTAATGGCGGCAGCGACGGCAAGCTCGAAGAAATTAGAAGCACCAATCAAGGCGGAAGGGCAGGCAATGTTGTGCTTTTCCCCCACAATACGGTTCAGCCAGTAAGCCAGGGCCGAGTTGAACAAAACCTGAATCAGGATCGGTATCGCCAGCAAGGCGATGACCAAAGGCTGCTTGATGATTGCCTCGCCCTGAAATGCAAAGAGCAAAACCAGCGTAAGAAGCAACGCTGCAATCGACCAGTGGCCAACTTTTTCCATGGCGGCATCGAATGCATCCTGCCCTTTGCTCAGAAGCATCTTCCGCCAGATTTGCGCCAAGGCAACAGGAATGACGATATACAGAACGACGGAAGTCAGCAGAGTTGCCCAGGGCACGGTAATGGAGGAGATGCCCAGCAACAGGCCAACGACAGGCGCGAAGGCGAATACCATGATGGTGTCGTTCAGGGCGACCTGCGAGAGCGTGAAGAGCGGATCTCCGTTCGACAAGCGGCTCCACACGAAGACCATTGCCGTGCAAGGCGCTGCCGCCAGCAGAATCAGTCCCGCGATGTAGCTGTCCAGTTGCGCTGTCGGCAGCATCGGGGCAAACAGATGGCGGATGAACAGCCAGCCCAGAAATGCCATCGAGAACGGCTTGACCAGCCAGTTGACGAAAAGCGTAACGCTGATGCCTTTGAAGTGCTGCCTGACCTCGTGCAGTGCACCGAAATCCACCTTGACCAGCATCGGAATGATCATGACCCAGATCAGCAGACCGACCGGGATATTGACCTTGGCGACCTCCATGTGGCCGATGGCCTGGAACAGGGAAGGCGCAACCTGCCCTGATGCGATTCCGGCAACAATGCACAGGAAAACCCAGAGCGTAAGGTAGCGCTCGAAGAAACTCATTGGCGTACCTGCCACAACTTTAGCTGTTACTTCGCACTGCGTTGACATGATTCAGTCTCCCAAGGCTTGCTGCACGGCAGGAACAAGACGTGCTCGGATGTCGTCACGAACACGTTCAAAGCTTTCCAGCGGTTCACCATGCGGATCATGGAACGGCAGGTGGATACTTTTTACCGCACGCGGAAAGATCGGGCAGGTCTCTTTGGCGTTATCACAAACGGTGACGACCAGGTCGATGTCTTCGTTCATGACGGCGCCCACATCTTTCGGGTAAAGCCCGTCAGTCGGCAGCCCAGCGAGTTTCAGGGCTTCGATGGCACCATCCGCCACCTTGGGCTGTGGCTTGGTCCCCGCAGATATAGCCCGGACGCTTCCAGCCAGGTCGTGGTTAAGCATGACTTCGGCCATCTGGGAACGGCACGAGTTGCCGGTACATAGAATCAATACTGTTTTGTTCATGGAGATCTCTGGATTAAATAACTTGTGTTGGTAAAATTCCGTTTTGTTCGCCTTTTTCCCGCAGCAGGACGACTTCCCGCGCTGAAGGCCCGAAAACGTCCCCAGCCAAGCTGGTTAAGAATTGATTCTGCCAAGATGCTGCGGGCCGAGTTCCTGTGCACAGGAACAGTACGTTCATGATGCGTTCGGTCACGACTTTCCTTTCGTTCGAGATGATGATTTTGCGGTCTTCTTTGCCGATGCCACCGCAGCAGAACTTTTGGGCAGGCAGGCGTCACCCTGGCAGCAGTTTTTCGTCATGAAGGCGATCAGATCGTCTATCACGTGGTAATCGGCCGAGTAATATATAAAGCGGCTTTTCTGTTTGCCTTTGATCAGCCCCACCCGGCTGAGGTGGGCTAGGTGGAATGACAGTGTGGCTGGAACCATTCCAATCTGTTCGCCTATGGCGCTGGCATTCAATCCTTCTGTTCCTGCCTCGACCAGCAGGCGGAATACGGAAAGGCGAGACTCGTGCCCAAGGGCAGCAAGCAATTCAGAAGCGGTCAAGGTTTTCATATTTCGAATAATATCAAAATGTCGTTACTGGCGCATTACAATTTCTCTCCCTGCTCAGACTGACGGATTTTTAGGCCTGAAACTTTCTTGGAAACGAAGATGCTCTGAATGCAATACTTTTTGGCCAGTCGCAATAAAGTTATTAATCGCCACCCTAGCTTCACTAGACACTTTCATCTGCTATACCGATGCAAATCGGACATATGACTAAGGAGCAAGTAAGCTTTCGCTCTGGTCGAGTAGAAGAAATTAAAATTGTTGCGCTGGCTACCTTAAGTCTTCGTCCCCATTGCAATTGCCATTGCCAGTGCCATCAGCTTGTATTTTTCCAATTAACCTGAATGCTGCGCTTGTTGGGGCGGCTATTTAACGTGCGTGCCGGCTGAGCGCTGTCGTTTGCTATAATGCCGTTCGGCCTTCACGTTGGGAATTGCAAGATGAACAAGTCATTAAGCGACAGTATCTCTGCAAGCCGTCAATTGCTGCAAAATCCGTATGCCCATCTCAGCGAGGGCGGCAGTTTCGATGCTTTGCCTGTTACATCCCACGCACAGGCGCACGCTATGCATGGCCTTCCTCAAGACCTGATCCAGAAATATTCCGGGCAAGAAGCCAACACGCCAATCAAACCACGCTACTCAGCCATCGAGATCGAACTACGCGCTCGCAGTTTGCAGGCCAGCCTATGGAAAGACCGTGATCGGATATGGCCAGGCGCAACACCCACCAATCCGATCAACGTACTCGACCCTTTTACCGCACTCCGCCTGCTCGGCTATGACTGCGAGCTTGATGAAACGCTCGGTCAATTCCATAGCAACGGCAAACAGGTCGAAGTCGCCGGGGTGTTGGACAAGAGCGCACGGCAAGTTCGTGTCTCGCGCCAGTTCACGAATGCGGTACGCAGTTTTACCGCCGCCCATGAATTGGGGCATGCTTTGCTGCACGATACCGGCACCGCGCTACATCGTGACCGGCCATTGGATGGGAGCACACCATCGCGAATGGGTATCGAACTTGAAGCTGACAAGTTTGCCTCGTTCTTCCTTATGCCTGCGAAACAAGTGCAAGCAGCTTTCGAACGCTTTTTCCTTACTGACCAGTTCACGTTGAACGAAACGACTGCCTTCGCGCTCGGACAAGGAAATCACGAAACACTATCCCGCAAGTGTAAGACGCTGCGTCAGTTATCCCGCATGCTCGCCAGTGCGGAACACTATAACGGTGTGCATTTCATATCACTTGCCAATCAGTTTCTGGTGTCGGATGAGGCGATGGCGATTCGTCTCGAAGAACTCGGGCTGGTGGCGCTCTAGCCGATTTTCCTGGAACAACGCGAGTTAATGGAGTGCCTCGCATTTAAGGGGGGCGGATTCAGCCTCACCTTGACGTTTGACAAAGCCGGATAGAAAGAAATATGAGAAATGCTACAGACAAAATAGAGGTCGCGGATATTGATAACGCAATTCAGATGTTAAACAAATACACAAATGAAACCAGTATCAAACCCTTGATATCGATATTGGAAGCGTTAAAAGAAGACTTGCACAGCGAATCACTCTTAGAGCAGCTTACTGATACATGGAGAAATCTTGGCGTGTATCAGGGTACAGTTTTAACCTATGTGCCATATTTTTATACTTTGATACCGGATGATATTTTTGGAGATGATTTAAAATAAATGGGGCCAGTATTGCACCTGATTCTTAAATTCAAGCAGAATCCCTTTTATTGCCAAATGCATTAAAAAACACATAGCAAGGCGCTCAAGCGGGACTCCGCCACTTGGCTCCACGCTGACTGTCCGCTATCGGGAAATCTATTATGATCGCAATGGGTCGAGCAGAATTTCATCGTGACAGTGATGCTGCAAACTGTAAGTCATTATTAAATTAAATGGTGGAGGTGATCAGGATCGAACTGACGACCTTCTGATTGCGAACCAGACGCTCTCCCAACTGAGCTACACCCCCACGGCTGCAAGATGCTAAACAGAAACCTTCTGTTTGGGAAGAGGCAGGCCGGTTGCCCGGTAAAAGGCCGCAAGGTCGCTCAGGTCGTCGAATATTCCGGCCGCACCGTCGAAGTCATGCCAGTGTGTATAGGGATTGGTGGTGACGTAGGTCTTGATGCCGGCAGCAAGCGCCGAACGCAGGCCGTTGTTTGAGTCTTCCAGTGCGATGCAGTCCGACGCCGGCAGGCCCAGTTTTTCCAGCACCCAGAAATAGATATCCGGAGCAGGTTTCTTGTGCGGCACGATGTCGCCGCAACCGTTTGCAACGAAATATTTTTCCCAGTCCTTGCCGAGACCCACTTCCAGAAGCGCGCTGACGTTTTCCGGGCTGGTCGTGGTTGCGATCGCTAGCTTGATCCCTGTCGCACGCGCATCATCCATCAACTGTTTAATTCCGGGGCGCAGCGGAATTTGTCCCTCGCGCAGCATTGCGGTGTAATACGTGGTCTTGACCTTATGCAGGTGTTTGACGAAGTCGTCGAAATTTTCCGGCCTGGTGTAGCCGGTCAGGAAATCCGAAACGAAATACTTGATGCGCTCCTTGCCGCCGGTCACCTTGAGCAGCTTGTCGTACAGCGCGACATCCCAGTTCCAGTCCAGTCCGTTTTCGGCGAATGCCTTGTTGAATGATTTGCGGTGGCCGTCCTCGGTGTCAGCCAGGGTGCCGTCAACGTCGAATATGATTGCCTTGATTGTCATGCCATTCCCTTGAAATCGAATTTTTGCATTGCAATTGGGGCGCACACTGAATATTCAGAGGCGCCCATGGAGAGATAAAGCTGGATTAGCGCCCCAGCCCCGGCAGTTTGCCCGCCATCCCGCGCATCATTTTCCCCATGCCGCCCTTGCCGAACATCTTCATCATTTTCTGCATCTGTTCGAACTGCTTGAGCAGCTGGTTCACGTGCATCACCTGCACGCCCGCTCCCGTCGCGATGCGACGCTTGCGCGAGGCCTTGATCAGTTCCGGTTTGCTGCGTTCAAGCATCGTCATCGAGCTGATGATGGCTTCGGTACGGGCGATCTGTTTTTCATCCACATTGCTTCCGCCAGCCTGGGAGAACTGCGCGGGCAATTTTTCCATCATTGCCGACATGCCGCCCATCTTGCGCATCTGCGCGATCTGCATCTTGAAATCGTTTAGATCGAAACCCTTGCCGCTCTGGATTTTCTTCGCGAGTTTTTCGGCTTCGCCCTTGTCGACCTGACGCTGCGCGTCTTCGATCAGCGACAGTACATCGCCCATGCCAAGCACCCGCGAAGCCATGCGTTCCGGGTGAAAAGCTTCGAGACCGTTTGGTTTTTCGCTGACGCCGACGAATTTGATCGGCTTGCCGGTGATCTGGCGCACCGACAGCGCCGCGCCGCCGCGCGCATCGCCGTCCAGCTTGGTCAGGATGATGCCGGTCAGCGGCAATGCATCGCCGAATGCCTTGGCGGTATTGACCGCATCCTGGCCGGTCATTGCATCCACGACGAACAGGGTTTCGATCGGTTTGAGCGAGGCATGCAGCTCCCGGATTTCCGCCATCATAGCGTCATCGATGGCCAGCCGGCCGGCGGTATCGACGATCAGCACGTCGTGGTAATGCCTGCGTGCATAATCAAGCGCGGCCAGAGCGATGTCCTGCGGTTTCTGGCTGATGTCGGAGGCAAAGAAATCGATCTCCAGCTGCTTTGCCAACGTACGCAATTGCTCGATTGCAGCGGGACGATAGACGTCGCAGCTGACCAGCAGAACCTTTTTTTTCTGCTGGTCGCGCAGCAGCTTAGCGAGCTTGCCGCTGGTCGTGGTCTTGCCCGCACCCTGCAAGCCGGCCATCAGGATCACCGCGGGCGGCGTGGCAGCGAGGTTCAGTGCATCGTTGTGCTCGCCCATCAGCCGGGTGAGTTCTCGATGCACCACACCGACCAGCGCCTGCCCCGGATTCAGGTTGCCAATCACTTCCTGGCCGAGCGCTGCCTGTTTTACCTGGGCGATGAATTCCTTGACGACTGGCAGCGCGACGTCGGCTTCGAGCAGTGCCATGCGCACTTCCCGCAGTGCATCCTGAATGTTGCTCTCTGTCAGGCGAGCCTGCCCGCGCAGGTTTTTGATGACACCGGAAAGGCGTTGGGTTAGATTTTCCAGCATTATAGGTTTGCGAGAGTTGGTGTAGAATTGCTACAAGTCTAAAACATCCCGGCAAAAAATGTCCAACCTTGTCCTTTCGCTACTGATCAGCGCTTCCTATTGCGTGCTGGCCGCCTATTTCTGGCGCGCGCAGGCTCGCGGCGAAGAGGATTTGCTGATACGCGGCCCGGTTGGCCACCTGGTCCTGATTCCGCTGACCTTGCACGGTTACTTGCTGGTGCAGGGAATTTTCGCCGGCGGTGCTTTTGATTTGGGGTTACTGCATGCGCTGTCCGCCATCCTGTGGCTGACCTTGCTGGTGTACTGGGTTGCGCGGTTTTTCTATCCGATCGGAGGACTGCAGGCGCTGGTGTTGCCCATTGCAGCGGTTGCGGTGGTGCTGCCGGAACTGTTCCATACCGATCACATCCTGAGCAATACCAGCTTTTTTGCATTCAAGGCGCATATCACGGCGGCGTTGCTGGCCTACAGCCTGTTCACCATCGCGATGCTGCATGCAGTGCTGATCTCGCAGGTGGAAAAACGGCTACATCATGCGACCCTGCCGCGCGTGCTGCGCAGCCTGCCGCCGCTGATGACCATGGAAACCCTGCTGTTCCGGATGATCGCCATCGGCTTCGTGTTGCTGACTCTGACCCTGGCATCCGGGATGGTGTTCTCCGAGGAAGTATTCGGCGAGCCGTGGCGATTCAACCACAAAGTGCTGTTCGGATTCATATCCTGGCTGGTGTTTGCGGTGCTGCTGTTGGGACATCGCTTTTACGGCTGGCGCGGGCGTGTCGCGGTGCACTGGACTGTGGGCGGGTTCGTGCTGCTGATGCTGGCTTATCTGGGCAGCAGGTTTGTGCTGGAGGTGCTGCTGCACCGCCAGTAAGGCTCCCGATTTCCTGCGGGTTGCCAGAACCATGCAAAATGTCGTAGAATCCGCGCCCTTTCGCTGCGCTCATAAACTTTAGATAGGTTTTGATATGGTAATCATTCGTCTTTCCCGTGGCGGTTCGAAGAATCGTCCGTTTTACAATGTGGTGGTCGCGGATTCGCGCAATCGTCGCGATGGCCGTTTCATCGAACGCGTCGGCTTCTACAATCCGTCGGTCGCTGAAGGCCAGGAATCGCTGCGTCTTCAACTGGAGCGTGTAAGCCACTGGCAAAGCAAGGGTGCGCAATTAAGCGACACCGTTGCCAGGCTGGTCAAGCGTGCCGGTGCCACTGCCGCCGCCTGACGACACCGGCCCCATGGTGATCATGGGGCGCATCACAGCGGCACACGGCATACGCGGATGGGTCAAGGTCCAGCCTTATACCGAGTACCTCGACAGTCTTCTGGATTACCGGACCTGGTGGGTGGGTCATGAACATGGCCCGTGGCGCAAGATGGAAGTCATGCAGTGCGAGGTGCACAACAAAACGCTGTCTGCGCAATTGCCGGATTGTCCGGATCGCAATACGGCCGAAAAGCTGAAGGGTTTGTTGATCGCCGTACCGCGCAGCAGTTTGCCGGAAAACACCGACGATGAGTACTACTGGTCTGACCTGATCGGGCTAGCGGTGGAGAATGAAGCGGGAGTGAAGCTGGGAACGGTGGCAAATTTGCTCGAAACCGGCGCAAACCAGGTGCTGAGCGTGACGACCGTCAACGGCGAGATCCTGATTCCGTTTGTCGCGACGGCCATCAGGCAGGTGGATATCAAAAACGGAGTGATCCGGGTGGATTGGGCGGCGGACTACTGAGATATGATCTTCGACGTCATCACGCTTTTCCCCCAGATGTTCGAAGCGCTGACGCAGTACGGTATCACGCGGCGCGCGGCAGAACAGGGCAGCTATGTGCTGAAGACGTGGAATCCGCGCGATTTCACGACGGATAATTACCGCACCATTGATGATCGCCCCTACGGCGGCGGTCCCGGAATGGTGATGCTGGCCGAGCCGCTGGCGGCCGCGATCAACGCGGCGAGGCAGCGGCAAGCGGCCAGCGGAGTAAAAAAAAGCCGTGTGGTGTATTTGTCACCGCAGGGCAGTTTGCTTACCCACTCTGTCGTGAAGGAGTTGGTGGCACAGGCAGATGAAGGTTTGATCCTGCTGGCGGGGCGTTACGAGGGCATTGATGAACGTCTGATCCGCCAGTATGTTGATGTAGAGATTTCCATCGGTGACTATGTGTTGTCCGGTGGCGAGTTGGCGGCAATGGTGCTGATCGACAGCCTGGTGCGGCAACTGCCCGGCGTGCTGGGAGATGCCGAATCGGCCGAACAGGATTCATTCGTGCAGGGCTTGCTGGATTGCCCGCACTACACCAGGCCGGAAGTGTTTGATGGTGAAGCCGTGCCCCCGGTGCTGTTGTCCGGCAATCATGCGGACATACAGCGCTGGCGGCTTCAGCAGTCTTTGGGCAGGACATGGTTGCGCAGGCCGGATCTGTTGGCGAAGCGCGATTTGACAAAAGAGGAATCTGGGCTTCTGGCAGCGTTCCAGAAGGAACAAGATTCAATAAAAAAGGAGTAGCAACATGAATTTGATCGAAACATTGGAACAGGAAGAAATCGCCCGTCTGGGCACGAAGTTTCCCGATTTTGCGCCCGGTGACACTGTGGTCGTCAGCGTTAATGTGGTCGAAGGCGAGCGCAAGCGCGTTCAGGCTTTCGAGGGTGTCGTCATCGCCAAGCGCAATCGCGGCCTGAACTCCAGCTTCATCGTGCGCAAGATTTCTTCAGGAGAAGGCGTCGAGCGTACCTTTCAAACTTATTCGCCAGTGATTGCCAAGATTGAAATGAAACGCAAGGGGGATGTGCGTCGCGCCAAGCTGTATTACCTGCGCAACCGTTCCGGCAAGTCTGCACGTATCAAGGAAAAGTTGCCGGCACGCAAGGCTGCAGCTTCAGCAGCAACTGAATAAGCTGCCAGAAAGTACCTGAAAGCGGGAGGCGTTGCCTCCCGATTTTTATTTGTGCGCTATCATTACGGTATGGACTACCAGGCAAAGCTGACCGTTCCGTTCGGGGTGCTCGGGATTCATTGTTTCGAGGATGCACTGACTGGAATTGATTTTCTGCCCGCGGCTGAAAAGGCGCAGCGCGCAACCAGTGCGCTGGCCCTGACCGTGTGCGAGCAATTGCTGCATTATGTTGATGATCCGGACTTCCAGTTTACCGTGCCATTCAAACCGGTCGGAACGCCACACCAGCAAAAAGTCTGGCAGGCAATGCTGCGCATCCCGCGCGGCGAAACTCGGAGTTACGGCGAACTGGCAGCCGCGTTGAAATCCGGCGCACAGGCTGTCGGCCAGGCCTGCGGCGCGAATCCGATACCTGTCATCATCCCCTGCCATCGGGTCGTCGGAAAATCGGGACTGGGTGGCTTCATGCGGCATGCCAGCGGTGGTCCGCTGGACATCAAGCGATGGCTGCTGGCGCATGAGCGACACTGAGCTTCTCGACGAATTCTGCGATAACCTTTGGCTGGAAGACGGCCTGTCGCGCAACACGCTGGACAGCTATCGCCGCGACCTGGTCAAGTTCAGGGACTGGCTGGAGAAACAGCGCAGCGCATCCATACTGCAGGCTACGCACGGTGACATTCAGGGTTATCTCGCACAACTGGTGGCAGTGCAGAAAGCAAAACCCAGCAGCACGGGGCGCAATATCTCAAGCCTGAAGCGGTTGTTCCGATATCTGCTCAGGCAGGGAAGGATCGTTACCGATCCGACGCTGCAGATCGACACGCCCAGGCTGCCGCGCAACCTTCCCAAGAGCCTGACAGAGTCAGATGTCGAACAATTGCTGGCCGCACCGGATGTTCAAACGCCTTTAGGCCTTCGCGACCGCACGATGTTCGAAGTGCTGTATGCCACCGGCCTGCGCGTGTCCGAGCTGGTGACCCTGCGCATCTCGCAGGCGAGCATGGATATGGGCGTGGTGCGCGTGATGGGCAAGGGCAGCAAGGAGCGGCTGGTGCCATTGGGTGAAGAAGCGCTGGACTGGCTGCGCCGCTATATGGCGGATGGACGCGGCGTGCTGCTCGGCAGGCTGCAGACCGATGCGTTGTTCGTGACGGCCCGCGGGGAAGGCATGACGCGCCAGATGTTCTGGTATCTGATCAAGAAATATGCAAGGCAGGGCGGGCTGCACAAGCCGATGTCGCCGCATACGCTGCGACATGCGTTTGCGACGCATTTGCTGAACCACGGCGCGGATTTGCGCGTGGTGCAGATGCTGCTGGGACACGCGGATATTTCCACGACGCAGATATATACGCATGTGGCAAGGGAGCGGTTGAAGTCCCTGCATGCGATGCATCATCCGAGAGGATAGCGGCAGGACCGCAGGGCGGGCAGGCAAACTGCCTGGATTAACGAGAGCTTGTTCGACGTGTGGTGAGGATGATGTGTTGTCGGTGCATATTTACATGAAGGACCGGGGGTCGGATTTTCCGGCTTAATATATTTTTTGACTTTCAAGCTTCATCTCATCATCCGTCAGAATGCGTTCCTGAAGCACACGCCATATTCCATCAGCTTCTTTACGAATCAGTATTTCCAGTTCATGGCAGTTGATCGTGCCGTCCGTTCCTTCGACCGTCTCTGTGGTCCTGAACAGGACATTGCCTGGCGCCATGGACACTACGCGCAAACCCTCATAGCTCACACGTTTCAGCAGGCCTTCATTAAATTCGTATTTGCATTGCCGCGCCCAGTCATCGTAGCCAATCACATCAAAACCGGGCACGCCGTAGACACTCACGTCCCTGGAAATCAGATCCATATGCGATGTGTATTCACCCGCGTTGGCTGTAAGTGCCATTGCTTCCAGCATGTCCCGCGCATTTTTGCTTTCCATTTATTGTTCCCACAAGAAAGAATTAAAGCTATAAAAAAATAAGCGTGCTTCGTTTGGCTGAAATGCCGGTTTCCAGAACGACACCGTGAGTTTGAGAATTTCCGCCCGTTTCAGATAGCATGCCCGCTATTGCACTTGTCCACGCTCGATACAGATCCCCACCATCTTGCAGTTGCGTATCGCTTGCAGTTTGGCGACGCTGACCTTGACCCACGGCGCGTTGAAATCCTTCAGGATGATCTGCGCGATGTGTTCGGCCAGCGTTTCCATCAGGGAGAAATGACCGTCGCTCAGCACGGTCTGGAGGTGTTGTGCGACTTCAGCATAATTCAGCGCATCCTCGATGTCGTCGCTGACACAGGCACGACTGTTGGGCAGCGCGATGTCGAGGTCGATCTGCAGGGTCTGCGGCATGACCTTTTCGCGCTCGTAGATGCCGATCAGAGTGGTGACTTTGAGTTCTCGAAGGAAAATGATGTCCATGATTGTTGACCAGTTGATGTTTCGCGTAGAATTCGTCGCAGAGCATTCTAAGGTATTCCTAAATGTTGACCATAGTTTTTATCATTGCCGCGTATCTGCTGGGCTCGATTTCTTTCGCCATGATTACCAGCAAATTGTTCGGTCTGGCGGATCCCCGCAGCTACGGTTCCGGTAATCCCGGCGCGACCAATGTTTTGCGCAGTGGCAAGAAAGCAGCTGCGGCATTGACCCTGTTGGGCGATGCGGCGAAGGGCTGGTTGGCAGTGTTCCTTGCGATACGTTATTCCCTGCCGGGCGAGCAGTATTTGATGCTGCCCGCAGCAGTTGCGATCGCGGTGTTCGCCGGGCACCTGTATCCGGTGTTCCTGCGCTTCAAGGGAGGCAAGGGTGTGGCAACCGCGCTGGGTGTGTTGCTGGCGCTGAATTTGATGGTTGGTCTGGGCGGGCTGGTGACCTGGTTGATCATGGCTTTGATATTCCGCTACTCATCGTTGGCTGCCTTGACGGCCGCTGTTGCTACGCCGATATATGCTTCCCTGCTGGGTTTGCCGCACGATTGGGTGCTGGCATCCGGAATCATGTCGTTGCTGTTGATCTGGCGGCACAAGAACAATATCAGGAAATTACTGGCAGGGCAGGAATCGAAGATAGGCAGCAAGTAAGCAATTACCAGGATCGTCGTGAGCAAACCCGCTGTTGTCCACAGGGGGAAATGACCCGAATGAGTATTATAATATAATTATATTTACTCAAAGTTATCGGAGAAGCCATGCGTCCGGCACTACTTCAGGCCGTACTAGACCGTGAATTTATCGGTGCCCGTGAAGGGCACCATACCCCCGTGATGCTCTGGGGTCCGCCCGGCGTCGGAAAATCCCAGATCATTGCCCAAGTCGCAAGCCGCCATGCGGTGCCTATGATCGATATCCGCCTGTCACAAATGGAACCGTCGGATTTGCGCGGCATTCCCTTCCGGGTCGACAGTCGGGTCGAATGGGCGGTGCCCGCGATGCTGCCCGATGTCGAGCGCCACGGCCCGGAAGGTGTGCTGTTCCTCGACGAAATTACTTCTGCGCCGCCGAGCGTTTCAGCCGCAGCCTACCAGCTGATTCTCGATCGCCGTCTGGGCGCCTATGAAGTCCCTGACGGATGGGCAATATTCGCCGCCGGCAACCGACAGGGCGACCGCGGCGTTACGTATACGATGCCGGCACCGCTGGCCAACCGTTTCTCGCATTTCGAGATCGAGGCCAATCTCGACGACTGGGTGAGCTGGGCCTATGAAAACGGGATTGATGAACGGCTGATCGGTTTTTTGCGTTTTCGCCCCGAGCGTTTGTTCGATTTCGATCCGGCGCACAATCCGGTCGCGTTTCCGAGTCCACGCTCCTGGGAATTTGCACACCGCGCATTGCAAAAATTCGGTGACTCTCCCGAGTTGCTGTTGCCCACGCTGCAAGCCTGTGTCGGACCTGCGGCCGGCCTGGAGCTCAATGCTTTTGTTGAAAATCTGGAGCGCATGCCGGATCTGGACGCAATCCTGCGCGGCGAACAGGTGGATGTGCCGCGCGAAGTGGATCTGCAGTATGCGGTTGCTTCTGCGCTGGTTGCGCGCGCCGCGCGCGCCAAAGGAAGCAGCAATGCGCGCGAGATTCACGGTCATATCCTTGATTATGCGAGCCGCTTCCCGCTGCGAGAAATGGGCGTGATGCTGGTATCCGACATGCACCGTGCGATCGGGCAGCAATTGTTCGCGGTGCCTCAGTTTTCGTCGTGGGCTAATGCGGTGGCTGACGTGATGCTGTATCAGCATTAGGAATGGATCTGCACGACATCGAAAACAAGCTGGCTGCGGCCCGCACCCGGCTGATACTGGACAAACCGTTTCTGGGCGCGCTTGCGCTGCGCTTGCCGATGATCGCGGCCGATCCGAAATGGTGCCAGACCACCAGCACCGATGCGCGCAGCTTCTATTACAACCCCGCTTACATCGATGCCTTGAGTATGGAACAGGCCCAGTTCGTGCTGGCAAACCAGGCGCTGCATTGCGCCCTCTCGCATTTTTCCCGGCGCCAGCATCGCAGCAGATATCGCTGGGATATCGCCTGCGATCACGCGATCAACCCGCTGCTGGTCGAGGACGGGCTCACCCCGCCACCTGGCACGCTGGTGCTGGAATGTTACGAAGGCATGACCGCGGAGGAAATTTACCCGTACATCGAAGAAAACGACAGCGATGAACCCGAGGAGCAGCCAAAGCACGATGGTGATGGCAGCGGCGATTCCAGGGAAGATTCCCGCGGCGGTGAACAAAACAGTTCGGCAAACGATGAGTCCAGCGGTGCAGGTCAACCGCAGCCGCTCTCCGCAGCCGAGCAGGAATCGCTGTCGGCCCAATGGCAACAGCGCCTTGCAGGCGCGGCCCAGCAGGCACAACAGGCCGGAAAGCTGGGCGGACTGCTCGGCCGCATGGTCGGGGAGCTGATGCAGCCCAGGCTGCCCTGGCGCCTGCTGTTAGCCCGCTATATGACGCAGTACGCACGCGACGATTACAGTTACATGCGCCCCTCGAGACGCGAAGGGGAAATGATTTTTCCGTCGCTGCGAAGTTCGCAGGCCGATATTTGCGTAGTGCTCGATTCCAGCGGCTCGATATCCGCGCAGGAAATCGACGAGTTCATCAGCGAGATCGATGCGATCAAGGGACAATTGCGCGCGCGCATATTGCTGCATGCCTGCGATACCGCGCTTGCCGAAGCTGGCCCCTGGCTATTTGAGCCGTGGGATGAATTCAGACTGCCCACGACAATCCAGGGCGGCGGCGGCACCGATTTCAGGCCGGTCTTCGAATGGATTTCGAGCCAGGGGCGCAAGCCCGATCTGCTGTTGTATTTCACCGATGCGCAGGGGGAATTTCCTTCGGCCGAGCCGAATTATCCGGTGCTCTGGCTGGTCAAAGGCAAGACTCCTGTGCCGTGGGGTCAACGCATCCAGTTGAATTGAGGATAGCCATGTCAGAACTGTCGCCGGAAGATGAATTGCGTCTCAATGTGATGATGGCCGGTGATATCCAGGCTGTCCGCATTGATGAGGCTGCGATGATCGTCCACGGTTTGTCTTCGCGGGGCGAGGCGTCAATCAAGCTGCATCCGGCCGGGCGGTCGGAGCAGTATTTGCGCAGGGTCCGCGAATTGCTGGCGGGAATAGCGACCGGTTCACCGGGCGGGTACCCGGTCTATCTGCATGGCTGGACGCGCATGGGGCAGGCGCGCGAAAAAGGGCTCGATTGCCTGTTGCTGCTTGGCGAAGAAGAGGCAGTGGTGTCGGTCGCATATTCGAACGGGCTCACCGACGAACTGGCGCGGCGCGCATGGTGGGCGATGCCGGTTGCCGACAATGCGCGGCGCATGCTGGAACGCGACTGCGTAGTTCAGGGAAAAATGGGCAGGGTTCTGGCCGCTTATCTCGTCGAATACCTGCCTTTCGAAACCAATCCGCATACGATCCTTGATACCGTCCGGCTATTGCTGCAGCCGGGGCTGATCGATGAGGAAGTG
This sequence comes from Gallionella sp., assembly GCA_022340615.1. Taxonomy (GTDB): domain Bacteria; phylum Pseudomonadota; class Gammaproteobacteria; order Burkholderiales; family Gallionellaceae; genus Gallionella. Next base: position 17,358 of record JAJDNO010000008.1, read on the forward strand.
CGCCTGAAGCTGTGGAACCGCGGTGCGATGGATAACGCATATCATGTCGGCTTCCTCGAGCGCATGCCTGATGATTTGCCGACGGCAGTGGCGCCCCGAGAGGACTGGAATGCTCTGAATTCCAGGCTGGCCCAATTCGCGGATGATCCCTGTGCAGTACAACTTGAGCGTGTGCTTTCGGCCAGAGGCCAGGCGTTTCTTCAGACCAGCGAAGCGATGTTGCGCTATCCGGCTGACCGGGATGTGGTGAATGCCTTGCTGAATGCGCTGGCCGCTTATTTCTCCCCGGTATTTCAGCCTACATGCTGTGATTCAGATTCGCTGGAGGCAATGCAGGTCAACGTGGAAGCGTTCTGCAGCGACCCCGCCTCAGCGGCCGGGAAATTTCTGGAGAGCTTGCCGGAATATGGAAAGGAAGTGCGCGCGATGCTGGTGTTGTCGTGCATGAACAGCGAAGTGGCAGCACCGATTCTGTCTCGCACCACGGCTGGCGGTACCCTGATGCGCCAGAAGCTTGAGCCGATCACCACGCCGATATTGCAGCAGATTGCAGTGTTGCGCGGGCAGACATTCAGCGCCACCGTGCCGCGCAGGCGTTCGCGCGCATGATTCGGATCGCCGGATACCTTCCGGGCGGCTTTGCGGCGGATTTTTAGAGTGTTATTTCCTGCAGGTCCCAGCGCGGTTTGACGTTGAATCGGTAGTCCTTTGCGCCTTGCTGTTCTGCCACGCGTAGCGCGCCGGCGAAGGCGATCATTGCGCCATTGTCGGTACAGAATTCCAGGTCGGGATAGAACACCTTGCCGCCGCGCTTGCCGATATCCTTGCGCAGCCGCGTGCGCAGCAACTGGTTCGCCCCCACTCCCCCGGCGACGACAAGCTGATCGAGACCGGTATGTGCCAGCGCGGCACGCGCCTTTTGTGCCAGAACGTCGACGATGGCCTCCTGCACCGCGTATGCGATGTCGGCGCGTGTTTGCCGATCCAGCAATATTTCGCCATCGTTGCTGCGTTGCCTGACCAGCGTCATCACTGCTGTTTTCAATCCGCTGAAACTGAATTCCAGATCGCCGCTGTGCAGCATCGGGCGCGGCAGCTTGTACAGCCCGGCATGTCCTTCTGCAGCGAGTTTCGCCAGTGCCGGACCGCCCGGATAATCCAGACCCAACAGCTTTGCGCTCTTGTCAAAGGCTTCGCCGGCCGCGTCATCGACCGTTTCGCCGAGCAGAGTGTATCGACCCACACCGTCGACGCGCATCAGTTGCGTGTGTCCGCCGGAAACCAGCAGCGCGACGAACGGGAATTCGGGCGCGGGGTCGGACAGCAACGGGGAGAGCAAATGCCCTTCCAGATGGTGGATGCCGATGGTGGGGATGTCCAGCGCATAGGCCAGCGCATTCGCGACACTGGCACCGACCAGCAGTGCGCCCCCCAGACCGGGCCCCTGGGTATACGCGATCGCGCTGATTTGGGTGAGCGGCACATCGGCTTCACGCATGATTTGCCGCACCAGCGGGATGATGCGCCGGACGTGGTCGCGTGAGGCGAGTTCCGGGACGACGCCGCCGTATTCGTTGTGCATCGCGACCTGGGTATACAGTGCATGCGCGAGCAAACCACGACCCATCTGGTAGAGCGCGATACCGGTCTCATCGCAGGATGATTCGATACCCAGCGTGATTAATCCTGGAGTGTTCAATGGCATTTCTGCATTTCTGTCGATGCTGTAATTGTAGTGAATTTCGGTGATGAACGGGACGACCGTAAATATTATGAAAATATTTCATAAAAAGTGTTGACGAGAGTTTTTTGATCTCTATAATGCGCACCTCTTCGCTACTGCGGTAGCCGCTCTTTAACAGAACAAACGAACAATCGACGAGTGTAGGTGCTTGGTTTTTGGGAAGTTTGTATATTCGGAAGGATATGCAGACGACTTTAAAAATAAGTAGTACTTACACAAAGTTGAAAAGAATCATGTCAATGATTCACTTTGAGTAAGA
>JAJDNO010000037.1 GCA_022340615.1 Gallionella sp.
GGCCAGCAACTGTTTGAAGGTCACGCCCTCCGGCGCTTTGGTGGAGGCGATGATCATCCCGGTGTCTTCGCTGGGAATGAAGCCCTTGGGGATGACGACAAACAGGTAGAAACTCAACGCAAGTATCGCCGCTGCGGCCGCCAGCATGGTGCGCCAGTGGTCCACAGACCAGGTCAGGGTGCGGCCGTAAGCGTCGCGCACGCTGTCAAAGCCTCGCTCCAACCAGTTGTAAAGCCGGCCGTGGCTTTCACTGCCCTTGAGAAAACGACTGCTCAGCATCGGCGTGAGCGTCAGCGACACCACGCCGGAGATCAGGATGGCAATGGTGACTGTCAGCGCGAATTCGCGAAACAGCCGGCCCACCAGTCCGCTCATGAAGATGATCGGTATGAAAACCGCCACCAGTGACAACGTCATCGATACAACGGTGAAGCCGATCTCGCGAGTGCCGGTCAGCGCGGCCTGCATCGCCTGTTCGCCTTTTTCCCGGTAACGCACGATGTTCTCAAGGACCACGATCGCGTCATCCACGACGAACCCCACCGCGAGGGTGATTGCCATCAGCGACAGATTGTCGAGACTGAAGCCGAACATCTTCATCAGTGCGAAGGTGCCGATCAGTGAAGTGGGCAAGGCCAGCGCGCTGATCAGCGTCGCGCGCGGATTGCGCAGGAACAGGAAGATCACGCCCACCACCAGAATGACGGCGATCAGCAACGTGATCTTGACTTCATGGATGGCACCATTGATGAAATCGGCGCGGTCATGCAGCACCCGCAGCGTGGCATCGCCCGGGGCCTGGCGGGTCAGCGTTGCCAGGCGTGCGCGCACCGCCCTGGACACCTCCACGGTATTGGCGCCGGGTTGCCGTTTCACCGCCAGCACGATGGATGGACGCAGGTCCTTGTCTTCCGCGGTATTGTCAAAGAAAGTGGTGAGCTGTTTGTCCTGTTCGATGCTGTCCTCTGCGTGACCGACATCCGACAGATGCACCGGCGCACCGTTTCGGTAGGCGATCACCAGACGGTTGTACGCGTCGGCATCCCGCAACTGGCCGGCGGCCTGTACCGTAAAACTTTGTGTGCTGCCGCTGAGCACGCCGGTGGGCAGATTGCTGTTGCCACCCTGGATCGCTTTCTCCACATCGGCCAGGGAAAGGTTGCGTGCTGCCAGCGCATAGGGGTTCATGCGCAAGCGCACTGCATATTTGTGCGAACCGAACACCAGCACCTGTGCCACGCCGGGTATGGTGGATATCTGCTGGGCGACCTGGGTCTCGGCGTAATCGTCAAGCTGGGTCAGCGGCAGCTGCTTGGCAGACAATGACATATAGAGGATCGCAAAGTCGGACGGATTGACCTTGCGCAGGGTGGGCGGCGACGGCATGTTGTCGGGCAAACGGCGCACGCTTTGCGAGATCGCGGTCTGCACATCCTGAGCCGCGGCGTCGATGTTGCGGTCCAGGTCGAATTGCAGGGTAATGCGGGTACTGCCGGCGCTGCTCACCGAGTCCATGGAACTGACCCCGGGGATAGCGCTGAACTGTCGCTCCAGCGGGGTCGCCACTGCCGCCGCCATAGTCTGCGGGTCGGCACCGGGCAGGTTGGCGGAGACACTGATGGTGGGAAAATCCACATTGGGCAGTTCGCTCACCGGCAACGTAAAATACGAGGCGATGCCGAACACGACCAGCGCCGACATGACCATCGTGGTCATCACCGGACGACGGATGAATGGCCCGGAGATGTTCACGGCCGGGATGTGCTCTCGTCCGTGGCGGACACCACTTTCACGCCTGGACGCAGGTTGCGCGGTGTGCGCGTCACCACGACCTCGCCCGGCTTCAGGCCGGACGAGATCACCGCCAAGTCATTCACCTGCCTGTCGACCCGTACCGCGCGGATCGCGGCTGCGCCGTTTTCCACGACATACACGAAGTTGCCGTTCTGGCCGGTCTGTATCGCGGTCTGCGGCACCACCACGGCATCGGGTTGCATCGCGAACTGGATGCGCACACCGACATACTGGCCCGGCCACAATTGTTCGTGCGCATTGGGCACGCGCGCCTTGAGCAGCACCGTGCCGGTATCGGTATTCACCGAGTTATCGATGAATACCAGTTCGCCCTGCCCCAGATCGCCGCTACCATCTTCATTGGTGATGAAGATGCGGATGCTGCGTTGCTTCTGGTAGCGACGCAATTCGGGCAGGCTTTGCTGCGGAATGCTGTATTGCACCAGGATCGGTTGCATCTGGTTGATCACAACCAGGGGAGTCGTATCGGTTGGCGAGACCAGGTTGCCGGCTTTGGCACCGAGGCTGCCGGTACGTCCGGAGATCGGGGCACGAATATCGGTGTACGCAAAATTGATCTCGGCTTGCTTGAGTGCGGCCTGCGCCTGATCGGCGCTCGCACGGGCAGTGTCGTATTCCTGGGTAGTGACATATTCCTTGCCGGCCAGCGGCGCCAGGCGCTTCGCTTGTTCACTCGCGTATTCCCACTGGGCACGCGCTGCGTTCAACGCGGTCTGGTATTGCGCAGGATCGATACGGAACAACTGCTGTCCCTTGCGCACCGCCTGTCCTTCCTTGAAGTACACCGATGCCAGCATGCCGCTCACCTGCGGACGGATCTGTACGCTGTGTTCCGACTGCACCTGTCCCACCGCCTGCAGGGAGACCGGCATGGGCTGCACTTTCACCGCGGCGGTCTCCACTGTCAGAGCGGTATCGGGTCGCTTGCCTGCAGATTTCCCGCCATTCCCGGCGGTGCGCCATTCAACCAGCCCGACCAGCACGGCAACGACGATAGCGACGATGAATAGCGGAATGATCTTTTGTCTCACGGTGACTCCCTCGTTATGCCCGGCATTGTTCCGGACACGTTCTCGGGCAGCTTCAGGCCGCCCACTGCATGGCCGAGCGCGGTACGCGCAGCCGCCCAGTCGAGACGCGCCTGCACCTGCTGCACGCGCGCATTTGCCAGGGTAGTCTGCGCATTCAGCAGATCCAGTATCGTATCGAGGCCATTCTTGTAGCGTGCATTCGATACGTCCGCCGCGAGCGCTGCGCTCTTCAGCTGCGCGGCGCTGCTGTCCAGCGTCGCCGCCGCTGTGCGCAAATTCTGGTATGCCTGCCAGACCTGCAGCTCTACCTGGCTGCGCAAATCATCGTTGCTGGCACGCACGCTGTCCAGCTGCGCCTCGGCCTGGTGTATCGCTGCGCGATCGCCGAACCCGGCAAAAAGCGGAATCTTGAGCGTGACCAGCGAGCTGAATTGCGAACTGTCACCGACATCACGCACCCGGGTGCGACCGGCATTCGCATCGAAGCTAAGCGTGGGCAGGCCGCTGCCCCGGGTCGTGGTCAGTTTCGCGGCAGCGGCCTGTTCCTGCGCCTTGGCGGCGAGCAATTCGGGTCTGGCATTGCGCGCCTCATCGATCAGGCTCGCCACGCTCTGCGCCGGCATTTCGTGCGCCGGCTGATCTTCCCATTCGGCCAGTGTCAGTTCGGTGTCAGGGGAATCGCCGATCGCGGTCGCCAGCGCGCCGCGCGCCGATGCCAGCTGTCCCTCGGACTGCTGCAGCGCCAGCCTGCTGCCGGCCAGTGCGGCTTCGGCCTTGTACACATCACCGACGGTGGCCAGCCCCGAAGTCCTTCTGTCCTGTACCGCGG
>JAJDNO010000039.1 GCA_022340615.1 Gallionella sp.
GATGAAAATGCACCCTGCTACAACTGCCTGTTCCCGGAGGACAGTGCGGCTGCTGAATTGCGCTGCGCGACCACCGGGGTGTTCGCGCCGCTGACGGGTATCATCGGCACGATACAGGCAGCCGAGGCGCTGAAGCTGCTGATTGGCATCGAGCGCGGCCTGAGCGGCAAACTGCTCGCGATCAACGCGCTGGACATGAACATCACGCGCAGCAGGCTGGGCAAGGACCCCGCATGCAGCGTTTGCGGCAAATAGATAGAATTGCAGACCTGATTTGAAAGGCGGGCATATGAGCGAACTCACGCATTTTTCCGATACGGGACGGGCACGGATGGTGGATGTGTCGGACAAGCCCGGCACTCAGCGCGTTGCAATTGCGAGCGGTGTGCTGCGCATGCGGCCCGAGACGCTGGCACGTATCCGTACCGGCAGCATCGCGAAGGGCGATGTGCTGACGGTCGCCGATGTCGGCGCGGTGATGGCGGCGAAGCGCACCGCCGACATGATTCCGATGTGCCATACCCTGGCGCTTTCCGGCGTGGAAGTGGTGTTCAGCGATATTTCCACGCCCGATGCCGGCGGTTGCGCGGGGCTGAAGGTGGTCACGACCACCCGCTGTGCCGGACAGACCGGCGTCGAGATGGAAGCCCTGTGCGCAGCCAGTGTCGCGCTGCTCACCGTCTACGACATGTGCAAGGCGATCGACCGGGGGATGCGCATCGAAAACATCCAGCTCGAAGAAAAGCATGGCGGCAAGAGCGGCGTCTGGAAGCGGACAAAGGATACTGCATGATAAAAGTTTTGTTCTTCGGACCGGTCGCGGAACGCGTCGGCAACAGCGAAGTGGCCGTGGATTTCAGCGCCGGGATGCGTTTGCAGGATCTGCGCGCACAGTTGCAGGCGAAATACCCGGCGGCTTTCGAGCTCGTGTGTTTTGCTGCGGTGGACGGCGAGCAGGTGCAGGACATGTCGCTGCTGCTGGCCGAAGGCAACGAAGTCGTGTTCATGTCCAAATTTTCCGGCGGCTGAAATGAAAGATGCGGTGCGTATCCAGCAGCAGGACTTCTCCCAGGACGAGGAGATCGTAGCGCTGCGCGCCAGTTCGAAACGCATGGGCGGCATCGCGACGTTCATCGGCTGCGCGCGGGATTTTTCCGAAGGACGCGAGGTAACGCAGATCAGTTTCGACGCCTACGGCAGCATGGCCGTCGCGGAGATGAAGCGTCTGCGCGACGAAGCGATCGCGAAGTTCGGCCTGCTGGATGCTCGCATCGTGCACCGCATCGGCGTGGTCGGCGCCGGCGACCAGATCGTGTTCATCGCTGCAGGGGCGGAACACCGCGCGCCGGCATTGCAGGCGTGCCAGTGGCTGATCGACGAGCTGAAGCAGCGCGTGCCGATCTGGAAAAAAGAGATCACGCCGCAGGGGGATGCCTGGGTTACGCCACATCCTTAAATACTGAACGTTAATCTTTATGAATCCCAAGGTATTCATCTTTGTCGGCCACTCCGGCGCCGGCAAGACCACGCTGATCGAGAAGCTGCTGCGCGAACTGAGCGGCCGCGGATTGCGCGTTGCGACGATCAAGCATGCGCACCACAAAGTGGTGCTGGATACGCCCGGAAAGGACAGCTGGCGCTACAAGCAGGCGGGCGCGGTGATGAGCATGCTGGTTACCGCGAACGAGTTGCAGCTGGTAGCAGATGCGGTCGACCGTCGCGAGCCGGAGGAGCTTGCGCAGCGTTTCCTGGGCGAGGCAGACCTGGTGCTGGCGGAGGGTTTTTCGCATGCTGCCGGCGTGAAGATCGAGGTGCTGCGCCGCGCTTGCACATCGTCGCCGCGCTGCATGGTCGAGGACGGGCTGATTGCGATGGTCACCGATGTCGGCGAGGCGCATCCGCAATTGCCGCATTTCGTGCTCGACGATATCGGCGGCATCGCCGACTTCTTACTGAAATAATTCATGCTGGAATTTTTGACTTATTCCAATTCCATTTCGAAGGTCAAACAAGGCGGCGACGAATGAACGACGCAGACAGTACACAGCAAGTACGGCTAGGAGTGAGTGAGGAAGCCAACACAGTTTCACCGATGAAATGGGGTTGGAATCAATGATTTCAGACTGCACTGCAATCATTCTTGCCGGCGGCGATTCGCAGCGCATGGGGTGCGACAAGGCGGAACTGCTGCTGGACGGGCAGAGCTTGCTGCAGCGCGTGACCGCGAAAATGCAGCAGGTTTTTCCCGAAGTCATCGTCAGCGTTCGCCAGCCGCGACCTGGCCTGAACCTGCCGCAGGTCTGCGACGCGCAAGCCGGCGACGGATTGCAGGGGGGCGGCCCGCTGGCCGGGCTGGCTGCCGGACTGGGTCGGGTCACCACGCCGTGGGCGTTTCTGGTTGCCTGCGATATGCCGTTTATCGAGCCGGCGATGATCGCGTTGCTCGCAGGCTATCGTTCCGGTTACCAGGCTGTCGTTCCGGTGGTACAGGGACATCAGCAGACACTGGCGGCGTTCTATGCGGCCGATTGCCTGGATGCGCTGCGCGCGCATCTGGCGCGCGGAGGGAAAAACAGCTTGCGCGCGCTGCTGGAGCAGTTGGAGGTGCAGTACGTGGACGAGTCGGCACTGCTGCCGGCCGATTCCGCGCTGCGAAGCTTCAGGGATATCGATACGCCCGAAGATATCGAAACCGCACGGGACCAGTTGAACAGATAGTCCTGTTTGCGCAGCCAAGAAAATGTTTCGCCGGGTTTTTTGACATGAAGGAGTGTACTGGATTTTCATCCGCATCAATAGGGGAGAAATTAGTGTAAATTCGTACTGATAGAAATTATCGGCAACTGGAATTCACGGAACAATGCGATGGAACATATATCAGTAACAAATGCGCAACAGCGCATCCTAGAGTGTGTGAACAAACTCGATATCGAATCGGTGGGACTGGAGCGTTCAACAGGCCGGGTGCTCGCGGATGAAGTGCGCGCCAACCGCGACCTGCCTCCGTATGATGTGTCTGCGATGGACGGCTACGCGGTACGCAGCGCCGACCTCGCGAAAATTCCCGCGACACTGGAGGTCATCGAGGACATCAGGGCGGGAGATCTTCCGGGCAAAACGGTACAGGCCGGACAGTGCGCGCGCATCATGACCGGCGCACCGGTGCCGCAGGGAGCAGATGCGGTGATACGCGTCGAGGACACGCAGCCTTCTGCGGAGAATCTGGTTCAGATCAATGCGGCGGTCAGACCCGGCAACGATATCCGCCTGCGCGGAGAGGGCATGCGCAACGGCGAAGTGGTGCTGGCAGCCGGCACCGAGATTACGCCCGGCGTGACCGGCGTGCTGGCGACGGTGAAGCAGTCGCGGGTGCAGGTGTACCGTCATCCGCGCGT
>JAJDNO010000048.1 GCA_022340615.1 Gallionella sp.
ATACCTGTGGCTGCTGTTTCAGGAAATTAATTGTTACTTCAGATCAAGAAGATCTGATAATGCGCCATTGAATCAGGAGTAATTGGATAAACCTGTCGGCTAATCGATGATCTTGTATTTCACGGCATAGCGGACCAACTCGGCGGCGCTGGATAGTTTCAACTTTTCCATAATGCGAGATTTATATGTACTTACGGTTTTCTCGCTAATAAAGAGCTGCTTGGAAATACCGACATTATTCATGCCGCTGGCAAGAAACCGGAATACTTCAAACTCACGGCTGGATAGCGAGTTATGCGGAAGGTCCTCTTCCGAGAATATGCTCTGATATGCGAGCCCCTCAGTCATCGCGGGATCTATGTATCTCCCGCCGCCTGCCACTTTTTGAATCGCAGCCAATAGTAATTCCGGTTCGCTACCCTTGGTTATGTAGCCATTTGCACCCGCTCGGATGGCATGCAACGCCAGCTGCGAAACATTGTGCATGCTAAGAACAAGAATGGGCAATGCGGGTTTGAAATTCCTGACACGCCTAATCAGATCCACTCCACTTAAACCATCCATGGTCATGTCTAGCAGCAACAGGTCATATTCTCCTTCACGTACAAGGCGGAGCACCTGCTCACCATCGCCTGCCTCACCCGCACAATCAATACCCGGCTGCAAATTGAGAATTTGCTTCAGTCCCTCGCGTACGATGGAATGGTCATCGGCAATCAGGAGACGGATTTTCATTATGTTTCTACCTCGGGACTGACTGGTATTCGAACGGATACAGTTGTGCCTTCGCCCTCAGCGCTGACTATATTGAGCGTTCCACCAAAAGATAAAGCGCGTTCCGACATCCCCAGCAAACCAAAAGATTTTCGCTCGCCTGCTTTGCTCTGGTTAAAACCTTTGCCATCATCACTCACTTCCAAACACAGGTCGCCCTGATTGAGTGATAAAACAATTTTGACGCTACTCGCGTTGGCATGTCTCGATACATTCGTGAGCGATTCTTGAACGATACGAAATACCGTGACCAAGCGATCATTGTCCAATTTGACGTATCCGTCAGGAATTATAATTTCACATGGAACCGCCGTGCGCGCAGTAAAATTGTCACATAACCACTCTATTGCGGAGACAATTCCGATATCCAAAGCAGCCGGCCGCAGATTTTCTGCAACATTTCGCACGCCATGAATAGCCCGATCCGACAGCTCACTCATGTTCTGGACAATTTTAATCAAATCTGAATTTCCCTTGCTGAACTTCATGCGTATCAGCGAAACGTCAAAGCGCAAGGATGTCAATATTTGCCCTAGTTCGTCATGAACTTCGCGAGCAATTGATTTGCGTTCTTCTTCCAAGGACAGTTCCTGCTTGGCAACAAGCTCTCGCAACAGTATGTTTGTATTATTGAGTTCGGTTGCTATCCTATTGCGTTCAGTCATATCAATCAGGAAAGCATAGGTCAATGGCCCATCGCTTAACACGATGCGTTTCGCTGATATAAATAACGGAAACTGCGATCCATCCTTGCGAAGCCCAATCGTTTCATAGCCGGCTTCTGTTTGTTTCCCCTCAATACGACTTCTGATTCGATCTTCCACTTCGGCACGACATTGGGGTGCAATTTGATTAATTAAGAGGTGACCACGTAGCTCGGCAATATCGCTGTAGCCGAACATTTTCAGGTAGATTGCATTCGCATCAACATGATAGCCGTCCCTGCCAAACGCCATACCGATAGGCGATTGTTCAATGATGGTACGAAAGCGTATCTCGCTTTCCTTCAGAGACTTTTCGGATTGTTTTCGCTCGGTAATGTCATGAGTAATTGACAGAAGAAATATTTCCCCGTTCAACTGAAACTTGGAAGAGGAAATCAGCGCCCACATGGATTCCCCGCTCTTTTTTATCAGCTGGATCTCCTGATTGCGAATCTCACCTTCGCGGTGAATGATCTCGACAAGCCTCTGTCGTTGTGTCGGATCAGCCCAAAGATTGAGCTCAAAGCCAGTGCGTCCGATGACCTCATTACGGTCAAACCCCGTGATATCCTGAAAGGCCTGATTCACTTCGTGATAGCGTCCATCAGCATGGGTGATATTGATTGCATCCAGAGACGTCTGGAAAACCTCGCGGAAAAGTTGTTCCACACGCTTGCGTTCACTAACGTCACGGACAGTTGCCAGCAAGTGCGGTTTTCCGCCAATCTCCATCGTGTTGAGTGTTACCTCGGCATCGAAGGACATGCCGTCATAGCGGCAGTGTCGCCATTCGAAAGTCGATGTCTCCCCCTTAAATGCTGCGTTGATTTTCTCCAAGGCTTTATCCTTGGATGCACGGCCATCAGGTTGTGTGTCTGGAGAAAATCGATATGGCCGCTCGCCAATAATCTGATCGCGTGTGCAACCAAACATTTTGAGAGTTGCCGGGTTGCAGTCGACAAATTTCTCACCTTCCATAAGTAAAATGCTGTCTCCGGCATTTTCAAAGAGCGTCCGGTATCTGGAATCGCTGTCGCGAAGCCTGGATTTCGCCAGCTTGCTCTCTGTCAGGTCGGCAGCAATTCCCATGTAACCAGTGATTTTGCCGCCGCTGTCATACATTGCAGTTACGGAAAGACGCACGGGGAAACAATATCCATCCTTTCGGATATAGGTCCACTCCCGTTCTTCCGCATGACCCATTATGGTCTTTGCCACGAACACATCGAAACCGGGTAATACCGTTCTGCAAAGCTCACTTGATAATTCAACCGCACGCTTGGCCACTTCGTCCGGATCATGGAATATAGCGGGTGAATGCTTGCCGATCAGTTCCCCAGGAAGATATCCAAGCATGCGCTGCGCAGCAGCATTGAAGCTGACGATGATGCCTTCTGCATCTGTCGAAATTATGCTGTAATCGGCACTATCCAAAAGCGTCTGTTGCCATTCTGTGAGCTTGGTGATTTGTTTTTCGGCATGTTTGCGCTCGCTAATGTCGATCAGGAATGCACAGGACAACGATCCATCGCTCAACTCTACGCGTTTCGCTGAAACATACAGCGGAAATTGCGAACCGTCCTTGCGCAATCCTATCGTTTCATATGTGTCTTCTGTCGGTTCGCCAAGAAGGCGCCGCCTGATGCGGTCTTCAATTTCCGCACGGCACTGCGGAGCAATCCGGTTGATTACGGATTGCCCGCGTACTTCTTCAATGTCGCTGTATCCGAACATTTGCAGAAAAACTGCATTCACGTCGTCGGTATAGCCATCCCGACTGAGTGAAATTCCGATCGGAGATTGCTCGATAAGTGTGCGGAAACGTAACTCGCTTTCACGCAAAGCGTCATCAGTCAGCTTGCGCTCGCTTATATCTTCATGCATCAGGACGACATCGTTAATTTTTCCGGACTCATCCTTGATCGGGTAGATGAAAGCACGTACCCAGCTATCGCGGATTGGACCAATGACCTCGGGATTGTCCGCCGGGTTGTATTTGATGGGCGGAAACTCCGCAGGTTTTCCGGCGAATCCCATTTCGATTAAAGGCATGACACCCTTCGCGACAAGTTGGCTATCGTGGCGGATATTGTAGTTAACCAGGGTCTCCCGCTTCACCCCCCAGAGCCTCTCCCAGGCGGGGTTAACGGTATGTGTATAACCTTCCGGAGACATTATCTGGATGCTGAACGGGGATTGTTCCACCAGCGCGCGGAATTGGTTTTCTGAGGTACGCATCCGGTGTCGTGTTTCACGAGTAATCACCATGCTCACGCAGATGACCATCACCAGAATTCCAACTGGGCCGACCTCAATGAAGTTGATGACCGACAACCGCGCGAGAATACCTTCAATCGAGGTGAGCAGAAACAACCCAACGGAAAGCAACAAGGCCAAATCTGCGCCCCGGCGACTGTTACGGTAAACGTTGCTCAGAGTTAGGATTGCGTAACCTAACTCTATTAACAACCCCACGATTGCAATTTTTGCCCAGATGCCATTGTTACCGACTCCGCGATTTACTTTCTCGCCCCAAGGCAGTTCCAACGTTCGTATTCCTTCGAAATGGTCGAATTGCAAGCTATAGGGCTGCTTCAGATTGATCACGAATAACACGGCGAACAGCACGCTCAATCCTGCCAGAAACAGCAGGGGTACCCTTCCAGAATAGAAAGCAATAAACCATGGAAATATAAATAAAATAAGCAGCCCGGTAGCGAGGTTGTACTTAAGTGCCCAAATGAACTCAATCGCGTTGGCAGCATGAAGGGATTGGGCATGAAAAATAGCGAACGGAACTGCAATTAGACTCAAAGCTGCAATCAAAATCTGTGCCAGATCGCGCGGTGGGTTTAGCGCGATAGCCAAGTGATTTAGCGTTGCATAAGCCATACTGCCAGCCAGCAAATACAAACCAGGGATTACGATTTCATGCATCCACCCTACCCTCGCTCCTGAATCTGGTATGGAGTATATCGAAAAGGGAATTTTGTGCGACAAATTCTGAATCGATTCATTGGTACGCCTAGGTGCTTAACGAAGTTTCAACAAGCCTCGGCAAGCTTCCGACTAATGTGTTCAGCTTCAAAGGTAGAGCAGTGCATCAAGAATACCAAGGCATGGCGCAGGGCCTTGAAGCTGGTAGACCTCGGGAATTCCCGCTGGCATGACCTCAGACACACATCGGCAAACTGGCACATTCAAGAAGGCACGCGGTTGCATGCACTTTAGGAGTTGGGCGGGTGATCTTCGCCGGTCATGGTGCAAAAGTATGCGCACCTGTCCAGTGATTTTCTCACGAAATGGATAGATCGCAGGCCAACAGTCATACCTGCGTGTGACTGCTTAGGCCGAGGACCGGAAGTCGGCATAGCCGCCACCATAAGAAAATCTGTATTGCTTCTGCTTTAGTGTGCGAAGTAGTCGTTCAACGTATAATCTCGGCAGAGAATCGTCTCTGGCTCATTCATTGCGTCGTTTGGTTGGGCGGTTTTTTTGTGCACGCTGAATGCGACAGTTCCCTTGCCATTGCATTTCACCTGATACCTTAGCTTGTCTGCAGCAGCGATGAACTGAGGGCTATTTTTGTGCCAGGTGGAGCAGGACGTTTACCCTTAGCCTGACTACTGGAATGAGTACAAGGGTGTCCTCAACCGAAAAGCGCTACATAGCCGAACAGATCGTCAATATGCCGCGGGAGATTGAACCGGGGGCACACCCCATGCAGCATGAACATTGCGCCATGAAACACCATCCTCATTCGTCATGTCCTGCAACTACGGAACAGAGCTTCCGGAATGTCACGCCATCTCTTCGCTCCTGCCTGACTTTAGGTTTGGGCGAAACGCTCGGGGGGAAATGACAGCATGCAGAAAGCACGCCTCAGGTTTTTCCTCATAGCCGCTTCCATGACGGCAACCGGCATACTGGCGGTTTTCTTTGCCGTCTCCTGGCTGGCGCCGGCAATGGCAACGAAACAACTGGCCGCATATGGCATTTCTGTCCAGGGCATAGCCATCAAAAGGTTCGGTCTGCGGGAAAGCGAAATCGGATCTATTCAGCTCTTGGCCGAAGATAAGGGTATCCAGGCCAGACTGGAGAATGTAAGGATCGGCTACCGCCTGACGCAGCTCTGGGATGGCCGGCTCGATTACATCAGGATAGAACACGCAGACTTATCCATCCACCCTGCCGCCCCTTCCACCTCAGCCTCACCAACTGCACTTCCCACCCCTGCTGAGATACTGAATAAAATCCCGCTCGACCACTTCAATATCCAGCGCATCGACATTGGCCTTTTCACCACGGACAATACGGCTGCCAGGAAGCTGGAAGGCAAGATGGAACTCAATGACCGCAAGTTTTATTTTGAACTCAACGAAGCGCAAGCCACCAAGCCGCTCAGCGCCTCGGCCACACTCGATGGCAGCGGAACGATAGACATAGATATTCATCGCGGAAGAGATCAATTGCTTGCTCTGAAATCTGTCCTGCACAGGACAGAAGATCAGTACCTCAGCCAGGGCTCTATGAATGCCGACCTGGAGAAACTCTCCACTGAAGCGGCCACTTGGCTGGGAAGCAGCATTCCAAAAGTTGCAGGCAAGCTCAAGGCCCAATGGCTTGGTCACCTGCCCGGCAACATGGCACTCAATACGGAAACCCTGCGCACCGGACTCAAAGGAAAGGCTTCAGTCACGCTGGATGCCACGGCATTTCCAGGCTCCGGCACGAGTGTCGCGGCACGCATGGCGTTTCATGCCGATTATGAAAATGGTGCCGGACGCTGGAACCTCAAGGACAAATCGTATTTATCGTTCCAGTCCGGAAACGGGCGCGGCAAGGTCGAACTGGACAAGGTCGCTGGAAGTTTCCACCTCCAGCCCGGACAGGTCCGGCTGGAGGTCGCCCAGGATGCTACCTTGAAAACCGACAAGCTCGTCTTTGCAGGCGGCGAAATATCCGCTGCGGCAGTCCGGCTCCTGCAGCCGTTTGAACTGGACCTCACTCCCGGAGCACCCTGGCATCAGACGCACGCCTCCGCCTTGCTTGTCACGGCCGGAATATCGGCCATGCCCTCTTTCGGCCTTGCCGGGATGCAAACCACGGTGCACCTCGTTCAGCTTCGCGCAGATTCGCTCGACGGAAGCGTGGATGCAAGATTCACCCGGCCCACCGCCGACGCGGTGCGGCTTCCCGACTGCCGTCTCGCCTCGAATTTCAAACTGGCCCAAGGCAAGCTGAGCGCGAAGGGCTCCCTGGACGTGGGCGGAGACAAGCTCCACATGACATGGTTCGCCTTCCATCACCTGCCGACCGCGAACGGCCACGCCGACTTTTCCCTGCAGCGAACCCGCCTCGGCCGGCGAGGCCTCGATGTCGGCGCCATCCTTGCCAGGAAAGAACTACCGGAAATCTCCGGCGGGGAAATCTCGGGCAGTGGTGCAATCGGATGGGAGCGTCCCCATAAAACAGGCGGGCTACAGTTCCGGCATGATGAGGATGTTGAACTCAAGTCGCTCGCCGGGAAATACGACTCATACTCATTCACGGGATTGGACGGACATTTCCTGGCGACGGGCAGCGGCAAGGACATCAGCCTGTCCTGGGACAAACTGGCCGTCGACGCCGTCAACGTCGGCCTTCCGATACGCAAGCTGTCCGTGCAGGGGCGCATCCACCTGCCGGGCGACGGCGGCCTGGAAGTGCATCTTGAGAATCTCGGCAGCGACGTTTTGGGCGGCACGATCTCAAGCAAGCAAATCGACATCGATCTCGCACGGGCGCACAATCCCTTCGTCATCGAACTCCGGAACATCGATGCCGTACAGCTCGTTAAATTGCAGAACCAGGAAGGGCTCTACGCCGACGGCATCCTCGACGGCTATCTTCCTGCTGACTGGGCGGAAGACGGCCTTTACATCTCTGATGGCATGCTCAAGGCCCGCCCTCCCGGCGGGCTCATACGCTACTTGGGCAACGACACGGTCAGGGGCATGGCCTCGAGCAACCAGGCGGTCAGGATGGCGCTCAATATCCTGAGCGACTTTCACTACCAGCAAATGCAAATCGGCATCAATGCGCAAGCCGACGGCAACACGAAACTGGGAATCCACTTGAAAGGACAAAACCCGTCCTACGAGAACGGCCGCCCCATCGAATTCAACCTGAACGTCGAACAAAACATCCTCAAACTGCTCCAGAGCCTGAGCATGTCCAACCGCATAAGCGAGCGCCTGGAGAAAAAGATACAGAAGCAGATGGGCGAATGACGCCGGCATATGGACAAACCACCCGGTAGTCAATACACTCACCCGGTACCAAGTCAGGTCAGGGGCTCTCAATGAACGTCAATTGGAAAATTCTGGTTTCGGCGGCTGCTTGCATGATTGCCTTTACGGCATGCAACCCGACGATAAAAGTCGAAGCGCCCGACAAGCCCATCCAGATCAACATGAACATCAAGATAGAGCACGAGATTCGTGTCAAGGTCGATAAAGACCTCGACAACGTCCTGTCCAAGGACAGCGGATTATTCTGAACACAAGGAGTTTCCCATGAACGTGAAATCAACCCTGTTGCGCCTGCTGTCGGTTGGCCTGCTCAGCCTGTCCATGGCAGCCTGGGCCATAGACCTGCAATCCGCCAAGGCAGCCGGCCAGGTGGGAGAAAAAGCCGACGGCTACCTGGGCGTAGTAATCAACGCCCCCGGCGTCCCCGCCCTCGTTCAGGACATCAACCAGAAACGCCGCGCCGCCTACCAGGACATCGCGCAAAAGAATGGAACCAGCCTGCAGGCCGTCGAAGAACTGGCGGGAAGAAAAGCCCTAGAAAAAACCCCTCCCGGACAATTCATCATGTCGCCCGGCGGCCAGTGGATTAGAAAATAACCAGGCATCTGCCGTCTCTTGCCTTGATACCGGGCAGAACCCAGAGTTGAGGATGTCGGGAAATTTGTACAATGCCGACACTACATGCTTGCCGCCTTAATGGCTGCAATGGCGGAATATTTGACGTGTTACTTTTTTGCTTTTGTAGAAATAAATAAAGGCCTACATGTAATGTAGGCCTTTGTTTTAATGGTGGGCCCTGCTGGACTCGAACCAGCGACCAAAGGATTATGAGTCCTCTGCTCTAACCAACTGAGCTAAGGGCCCGAAAAAGATTGTTGCCGGCCACCCTAGTTTTCGCTGTCCAGAAAGCTCTTCAGCTTTTCGGAACGTGAAGGATGGCGTAGTTTGCGCAATGCCTTTGCTTCGATCTGGCGGATGCGCTCTCGGGTGACGTCGAATTGCTTGCCGACTTCCTCCAGTGTATGGTCTGTGTTCATTTCGATGCCGAAACGCATCCGCAACACCTTGGCTTCCCGCTGCGTCAGGCTGTCCAGGATATCCGAGGTTGCGCCACGCAGGCTGTCGTATATCGCCGCATCGATCGGCACGGCGGTATGAGCATCCTCGATGAAATCACCCAGATGGGAATCGTCGTCGTCTCCCACCGGTGTTTCCATCGAAATCGGCTCTTTCGCAATCTTGAATATCTTGCGGATCTTGTCTTCAGGCATTTCCATCTTCTGCACCAGCGTCGCGACATCCGGTTCCTGCCCGGTCTCCTGCATGATCTGCCGCGAGATGCGGTTCATCTTGTTGATGGTTTCGATCATGTGCACCGGGATACGGATGGTGCGAGCCTGATCGGCGATGGAGCGGGTAATTGCCTGGCGTATCCACCAAGTGGCATAGGTGGAAAATTTGTAGCCGCGGCGGTATTCAAACTTGTCCACCGCTTTCATCAGGCCGATGTTGCCTTCCTGGATCAGGTCGAGGAATTGCAGACCGCGGTTGGTGTATTTTTTCGCGATCGAAATGACCAGGCGCAGGTTGGCCTCGATCATGTCGCGTTTGGCACGGCGTGCCTTGGCTTCGCCGTTGGTCATCTGCCGGTTGATTTCCTTCAGGTCGCGAATCGGAATGCCGACGCGCTGCTGCAATTCGAGCAGCTTATTCTGGTGCTCCAGGATGGAATGCCGGTAGCGTTCGATGGAATCGCTATAGGGCTTTTTCGTCTTCAGTTCGAAATCCAGCCATTGCATGTTGTCTTCATTACCGGGAAAGGTCTTGATGAAATGCGCGCGCGGCATCTTGCCTTTGGTCACGCACATATCCTGGATGGCGCGCTCGCTGCGGCGCACCTCCTCCACCAGTCCGCGCATGGTATCGCACAGCGCATCCACCTGTTTCGCGGTGAAACGGAACTTCATCAACTCGTCGGAGATGCTTGCCTGCAATTTGTCGTATTGCTTGCTCCGATAGCCGTACTTGACGTAAGCCTTGCCCAGTTTGGTGAACAAACCCGCAATCAAGGTAAAACGCGCCAGCGCATCTTCCCTCAATTGGGCGAGGTTGGCAGCCGCTGCCGCGGCAGCGGCTTCCTCGTCCTCTTCTTCGTCGTCGCTGTCGCTGTCGGAAGCGCTGGTATCTTCAACCTCTTCTTCGCCGTTTTCGGAGATGACTGCTTCATCCTCAGCATCCACGAAACCGTCGATCAGTTCGTCGATGCGCATCTGGTTGGCCTCGATCTTGGCCGCTATTGCGAGGATTTCGGCAATGGTCGCCGGGCACGCCGAGATGGCCTGAATCATGTGCTTCAGGCCTTCCTCGATACGCTTGGCGATCTCGATTTCCTTTTCGCGGGTGAGCAAACCGACCGTGCCCATTTCCCGCATGTACATGCGCACCGGGTCGGTGGTGCGGCCGAATTCGGAGTCAACCGTGGAAAGCGCGGCTTCGGCTTCCTCCACGGCATCTTCATCGGCCACCGCCGGGGCAACATCCGTCATGATCAGCGTTTCGGCGTCCGGCGCGACATCGCAGACCGAGACACCCATTTCGTTGATCATGGTGACGATGCCTTCGATTTGCTCGACTTCGAGCATATCCGGCAGATGATCGTTGATTTCCGCGAAGGTCAGATAGCCGCGTTCCTTGCCCAGCACAATCAGAGCTTTCAGACGCGTGCGTCTGGCTTCGATATCCTGTATCTGCTCGATTACCGGCTGTGTGACTGTAACCGACTCTTTCTTAACCGGCTTTTTCTTGTCTTTAGCTTTTGCCATGTTCAAATTCCTGAAATTGCGTAATACCCGGCAGCATTCAAATGCGTTAGGGCCATTAATATCTTAATGCCGCAGAAAAGCGGCGGATTATACCTGATTGCCTCAATTTTTCCTAACCGGGCTAGATGTTTAGCCTTGCCCAACCAACCGGCCGCCAGCCCGCGCCAGACAGTCAGATTCTTTGCTGCAAAAGCCGGTATTGCTCTCGTTCCGGGGCCGTCAGATTGGACAGCCCCTTAGCCTCCAGCAACTGGCGCTGCTGGCGGCGTTGCCCTTCGTTAAACCTTTCTATCAGACCGGAAAATTCTGCTGCCACATCAAAATTCTCGCCCCACAACAACATATCAGCCTCCGCTGCGGCCAGTATTTTCTCGTGGGCTGTTCCCTGAAAGAGTTGCGTGATCATCGGACCATTCAGCGTGTAATCAGTTTCGCGCAAAACCATCATCACAGCCAGTACCGTTTCGGCATCCGCTCCCTGCCCATCCCACTGGTCCGGCATTTGCTGTCCCAGTTCCGGTTGCGCAATCAGGCATTGCAACAGCAGGCGGTATGCCGAAGGCGGGCTGCGGCCGGCCCGCTGAAACGTTATGCGAGGCCCTTTCGCCACCGGCTTGATTTCATACAGTGCTTCCAGTTCGGCCTGGCTGACGCCTGCCAGTGCGGCTACTTCCTTGCGCAGCAGCAGCGCGGTGGCCGGCGCGGTGATCGCGGTCAGCAGCGGTCTGGCGCGCTGCAAAAACTGGTTGCGCCCTTCCTGAGTGCCCAGATCCAGCCCCTTGCCGACCTCGCGCAACAGGTAGGATGACAACGGCATGGCGTCCCGAATACGCTGTTCAAAAGTTTCCTTGCCAAATTCCCGAATGAAGCTGTCAGGGTCGTGCTCGACCGGCAAAAACAGGAAGCTGATGCGCTTGCCGTCCTGCAAATGGGGCAGTGCGTTCTCCATCGCACGCCATGCCGCGCGCTGGCCTGCCGAATCGCCGTCGAAACAGAATACGATGTGCTCGGAGAGGCGCAATAATTTCTGCACGTGGTAAGGAGTGGTCGCTGTACCCAGGGTTGCCACTGCATACTCCACGCCGTGTTGCGCCAGCGCCACCACATCCATGTAACCTTCCACCACCAGCACCTGCTGGCCGGCGCGTATTGCTTTTTGCGCCTGGTACAGTCCGTACAGTTCGCGCCCCTTCTCAAATAGTGGCGTTTCCGGAGAATTCAAGTACTTGGGCTCACCCTTGTCCAGTATCCGCCCGCCGAAACCGATCACCTGAGCGCGTACATTGACGATCGGGAACATGATGCGATCGCGAAACCGGTCGTAGCGCTTCCCTTCTTCGCTGATGATCACGAGGCCGGTTTCGGCCAGCATTTCATCCTGGTAATCGGGAAATGCGGCGGCTAGATTCTGCCAGCCTTCCGGCGCATAGCCGATGCCGAATCTGGCCGCGATTTCGCCGCTGAGTCCGCGCTGTTTGAGGTAGTCAATCGCATGCTGCGAAAGTTTCAGTTGCTCGCGATAATAGCGCGTGGCGGTCTGCATCACCTCATAAAGGTCCGGCGCGACTTTCTGGTATGCCTCGCCCGGCGCCTGCCGCTCATGCGGGACTTCCATGCCCGCATTGCGCGCCAGTTCCTCGACCGCATCGACAAAGCCTAGCCCAGCATGCTCCATCACGAAACCGATCGCGGTTCCGTGCGCGCCGCAGCCAAAGCAATGATAGAACTGCTTGGTCTGGCTGACGGTGAATGAAGGGGATTTTTCGTTGTGGAAAGGACAGCAGGCAACGAAATTCGCACCTGCCTTCTTGAGCGGGACATAGCGCTCGACTACGTCGACGATATCGAGGCGATTAAGCAGATCCTGAATGAAATTTTTTGGAATCACGCCAGCACCGTCCTCACATCAAGTTCGATACATCCCGCGCTTCGCAATCCGTAAAGGCGGTCTCGCTCAGCGCGGTTTAGCCCGGGACTGCCCGGATCGGGATTACCTCGATAATTGCGCCTTGATCATCGCGGAGACCCTGCCCATGTCTGCGCGTCCTGCCAGCTTCGGCTTGAGCACACCCATGACCTTGCCCATGTCCTGCGGGCTGGCCGCGGCAGTCGCCGCAATCGCGTCGTCAACAGCCTTTCCGATTTCGGCGTCGCTGAGCTGTTGCGGCATGTAGGCGGCCAGCACGCTCATCTCGAACTTTTCGACATCCGCCAAGTCCTGGCGGCCCGCCGCCTCATACTGACTGATCGAATCGCGCCGCTGCTTGTTCATCTTTTCGATGATTGCAACCACGTCGGCATCCGTCAACTCGACGCGCTCATCCACCTCGCGCTGCTTCATCGCGGCAAGCAGCAGGCGAATCGCACCGAGGCGCGCCGCATCCTTGGCGCGCATCGCGGATTTCATGTCTTCAGTGATTTGCTGCTTGAGACTCATATCGAGACCAGCCGCTGCGCCCGGAACGGGCGCGCCAACCGGCATTAATAGAGTTTGGGAGGGAGAACCTGGCTCATCAGGCGTTTGTAATGACGCTTCACGGCGGCTGCCAGCTTGCGCTTGCGCTCTGCAGTCGGCTTTTCGTAAAACTCGCGGGCGCGCAAATCGGTCAGCAGGCCGGTCTTCTCGACCGAGCGCTTGAAACGACGCATCGCAACTTCAAACGGTTCATTTTCTTTAACACGTACTGTTGTCATGGACAGAAACCTTCTACAAAAAAATCGAGGGCGTAATTCTATCAAAAGCCCCATGCACCCACAACCCGTATTTACTGCACCGTGATACGGGCAAATTTCCGTTTACCGACCTGTGCCACGACGATTTTCCCGGCCTCGATCAGCACGCCCTTGTCGTTGACGCGCTCTCCGTCCAGTTTGACCGCGCCCTGCTGGATCATGCGCATCGCTTCGGAAGTCCCTCCCACCAGGCCGGCCTGCTTGAGCAGCTGCGGCACGGCTATGCTGCCACCGGGAGCGGAAACGCTGATTTCCGGCATGTCTTCCGGCAACACGCCCTGGCGGAACCGCGCTTCGAATTCCGCCAGGGCGGCCTCCGCAGCCTGCCTGCTGTGGAAACGCGCCACGATTTCCTGCGCCAGCATCACCTTGATATCGCGCGGATTGCGTCCCGCGGAAACTTCGTCGCGCCAGCCGGCGATTTCGTCGAGACTGCGGAACGAAAGCAGTTCCAGATAACGCCACATCAGGGTGTCGGAAATCGACATCAGCTTGCCGAACATATCCTGAGGCACATCGGTGATGCCGATGTAATTGCCCATTGATTTGGACATTTTGTTCACGCCGTCCAGACCTTCCAGCAATGGCATGGTGAGCACACACTGCGAAGGCTGGCCATAGTGCTTTTGCAGCTCGCGCCCCATCAGCAGATTGAACTTCTGGTCCGTTCCGCCCAGTTCGATGTCCGCCTTGAGCGCCACAGAGTCGTAGCCCTGCACCAGCGGATAGATGAATTCGTGGATCGCAATCGGCTGATTGCCCTTGTAGCGCTTTGAAAAATCATCGCGCTCAAGCATCTGCGCGACGGTATGCGTGGCCGCCAGCTTGATCAGATCGACCGCGCTGAATTTGTCCATCCAGGCCGAGTTGAAAACGATCTCGGTTTTTTCCGGGTCCAGCACCTTGAATACCTGGTCGCGGTAAGACTGGGCATTCTCCATCACCTGCTCGCGCGACAGGGGTGGGCGGGTGGTATTTTTACCGCTCGGGTCGCCGATCATTCCGGTGAAATCGCCGATCAGGAACAGGCCATGATGGCCCAGATCCTGCAGCTGACGCATCTTGTTCAACAGGACGGTGTGGCCGAGATGCAGATCCGGTGCGGTCGGATCGAAGCCAGCCTTGACACGCAACGGACGCCCCTGGGCGAGCTTCTGCTTCAGTTCGTCCTCAAGCAGCAGCTCGTGGGCACCACGCCTGATTTGCGCCAGTGCGAGCGAAGTCTCGTTCGGATTCATTTCTGTTTTTTTCGTTTCACTCATAATCAATCTTCAAATCGCATTGTCGAAATGCGCTAACAGAGCGTTTCAATGCCCAAACCATTCATCGGTATGGCTTTGCCATCCATCAGCCCGGTTTTGAGGTGGCGCCCCTTTCTGTTAAAGTTCGCTCGGTTCATCAACCCAACACGTTGCCGGAACTAAAGAAAAGCAACTCAGGAAGGCCCGAATGTTAACCGAAAATACGTTCCCCCAAGGACGCAAAATATCAGAACACAAAAAAAAGCTGCGCTGGTTCGTCGCTTTGTCGGCACTGCCGTTGCTCGGGGTGGTCACCGCTTTCGGCCTGGTTCCGCAAAATGATTTTGATCTGGCAACAAACAAGGTTGACATCGAAAACGTTGCATTACCGGAAGTTCCCGTCGACAAAACGGTTGCCGACTATTGGCGCGACGAACGCGTTCAGCGCGGCGATACCGTGGATGAATTGCTGCGCCGTCTGAGTGTCGACGACCCGGCTGCAAGCGAATACCTGCGCAAATCCGCTGACGCCGCATCCTTCCGGAATTTGCCTGTTGGAACCGGGGTGCAGGCCGAAATCACCGGCTCCGGTGAGTTGCTCTCGATGCGTTTTCTCGACAACGACGACGTGCAGACGACGATCAGCAAGCTGGGCGGCGGATTCCGCACCGCAACCCTGCCCGCGCAACTGGAAACCCGTTTATTGGTGCGCACCGGCGAAATCAAAACCAACCTGTATGCCGCGACCGATGCAGCGGGGTTGCCTGATGCAGCGGCGAGCCAGTTGAGCGATCTTTTCAGCGGAGATATAGATTTCCATCATGATCTGCGCAAGGGTGACCGATTCACCGTTGTTTACGAAATGACCTACAGCAACGGCGCGCTGCTGCATATGGGCCGCATCCAGGCCGCCGAATTCGTCAATCAGGGCCAAACCTACCGCGCGTTGTATTTCCAGAAGGATGCACAGCAAGGCGATTATTTCACCCCGGAAGGCAAGAGCGTGCACAAGGCCTTCCTGCGCTCTCCGATCGCGTACACGCGGGTGAGCTCGAGTTTTTCCCTGTCTCGTTTTCATCCAATACTTAAACGGTGGCGTTCCCACAAGGGCACCGATTTTGCCGCGCCGACCGGCACCAAAGTCAAGGTGACCGCTGACGGAATCGTCGCCGTAGTCGGCAGGAAGGGCGGATACGGCAATGTGATCATGGTCAATCACCAGGGGCGTTACACGACGGTCTACGGACACTTGTCCCGCTTCGCGAAGGGCCTGCACAGAGGTCAGCACGTGGCGCAGGGCGAAGTGATCGGCTATGTCGGCATGACCGGACTGGCGACCGGGCCGCACCTGCATTATGAATTCAGGGTGAACGGCCAGCAGCGCGACCCGCTGCGTGTCGCGCTGCCCGATGCAAAGCCTGTCGACAGCGCGGACCTCGCCACTTTTAAACCGGTGGAAGAAGAGCTGGTTTCGCGCCTGAACCTGCTGCGCAACACCAACCTCGCGCAGCTCGACTAGCCTTCAAGTGCCGTCGCCTGAGCTCTATATCGGATTGATGTCCGGAACCAGCCTGGACGGTATCGACGCCGTGCTGGCGGATTTGAGCCAGTCCGGGCCGCAACTGTTGCTGGCCAGTCACTATCTTCCCTTCGACGACGCGCTGAAACAGGCACTGCTCGAACTTCACCATCCCAAGCAGGATGAACTGCACCAGGCACAATTGACCGGCAACCAGCTGGCAAAAATGTATGCCGCGGCAGTTGCGCCCCTGCTCGAACAATCCGGTTTGCCGCGATCGGAAATCCATGCAATCGGCTGCCATGGCCAGACCATACGCCATCGCCCCGAACACGGATATTCGCTGCAGATCGGCAACGCGGCGCTGCTCGCGGAATTGACCGGCATCGCCGTGGTCAGTGATTTTCGCAGCCGCGATATCGCGGCAGGCGGACAGGGTGCGCCGCTGGTTCCGGCGTTTCACGACCGGGTATTGCGCCATCCGGACTTCCATCGCGTCATCGTCAACATCGGCGGCATCAGCAACCTGACCGACCTTGCTCCCGGCAAAGCGGCTACCGGTTTCGACTGCGGCCCCGGCAACCTGCTGATGGACGCCTGGTGCAGCCGCCGTCTGGGCAGGCCATATGACGAAAACGGCGCATGGGCAGCTTCCGGCAACCTGTTGCCCGAGCTGCTGGAACGATTGCTCGCCGATCCCTACTTTGCGATGCCGCCGCCCAAAAGCAGCGGGCGCGACCTGTTCAACATCGCGTGGCTGGAAAGACAACTGCCAGTCGGCGAAAATGCGGCAAACGTGCAAGCCACACTGCTTGAACTGACTTGCCGCAGCATTGTGCAGGCCATCCTGGATCATTGTCAGGGTGCAACGGAAATTTACCTGTGCGGCGGCGGTGCGCACAATCGGACCCTGCGCGACCGTCTGGCTGCGTTGTTGCCCGCCAGCACCGTGAAGACGACCGAAGCCCTCGGCGTTGACGGTGATTTCCTGGAAGCAACGGCTTTTGCGTGGCTGGCGCAGCAAGCCCTGCACGGCAAACCGGCCAACCTGCCGCAAGTCACCGGCGCAAAACACCCGTGCATACTCGGCGCAATTTACCGCAACCAGCAGGACGCCATCTGACCGCCATCGCGCCGTCCGCCGGGACTGGCCTGATGCCTACCTACAGATCCTTGCTGACCTTGATGATGCTCTGGTCGTCCTCGCTGGTTTTGGAGGCGAAGCCTACCCGTGCCATGAGTTTCAGCATGTTGTGGTTGTTGCTCAATACTTCGCCTTCTATCGTTTTCAAACCTTTGGCGCGAGCTGCTTCCATCAGTGCAGCCATCAGTTTCTGCCCCAGACCTTTGCCCTGAAAGTTGTCCGCGATCACCAGTGCGAATTCGCATGAGTCCCCGTCCGGGTTGATCGCAAACCGCGCAACGCCGAGCTCGATTTCCTTTCCGTGTTCATCCGTCACCGCGATCAGCGCCATCTCCCTGCTGTAATCAAGCTGGGTAAAGCGCACCAGCATGGCCTCGGTAAGTTCCTGCATGCTGTTCATGAAGCGGAAGTATTTTGATTCGTCCGACAGATCGTGCACGAATTGTTTTTCGATATCGGCGTCTTCAGGGCGGATAGGCCGGATTGTGATGTCGGTACCGTCGGCGAGTTGCCATTTGCTGACCAGGTGGGTGGGATACGGGTGTATCGCCATATGCGCATAGCGTTCGGCACTGGGCTGGCGGTATTCCACCACAACGCGCGCGTCGGCCGCCAGCGCGCCGCTCTCGTCGAGGATCAGCGGGTTGATATCCATTTCACTGAGCAGCGGGAGTTCACAAACCATTTCCGACACGCGCAACAGCACATCTTCCAGCGCGTGGATGTTGGCCGGCGACATGTTGCGGAACGAACCCAGCATTTTTGCGACGCGCGTTTCACTGATCAATTCCCGGACCAGGAAGGTGTTCAGCGGCGGCAGACTGACCGCACGATCGTCCATCACCTCGACCATGGTCCCGCCCGCGCCGAATGTGATCACCGGTCCGAACACCGGATCGCTGGTCACGCCTATCATCAACTCGCGACCGTTCGGCTTGACGATCATCGGTTCGATGGAAACGCCGTCCATCCGGGCATCCGGCCGGTAATTCTGGACGCTTTCATTTATGTGCTGATAAGCGGCGCGAACCTGATGCGCACTGTTCAAGTTGAGCAGCACCCCGCCCGCATCGCTCTTGTGGGAGATATCGGGTGAATTCACTTTCATCGCAACCGGAAACCCCAATTGCTGAGCAATCAGCAGCGCCTCATTGGGCGAATGAGCAATCAGCGTATTTGCAACCGGAATATGGAAGGCAGACAACACCGCCTTGGATTCCATTTCCGTCAGCACCTTGCGGTGTTCCTGCATCGCACCCTCGATGATCAGTCTGGCGTTTTCCACATCCGGTTCGACGTGGTGCGAGGAGGGACCTGGCATTTGCATCAGCAGCTTCTGGTTGCGGTAATACGCGGAAAGGTGGGAGAACACTTCTACCGCCGGCTCCGGTGTGCGAAAATGCGGCCTGTGCGCGCGGGCAAAGGCCTGGCGCGCTGCGTCGACCTGCGTGTCGCCCATCCAGCAGGTCAGCAGCGGTTTGCTGTGCGTGTTGGCAAGCTCGATCATCACCTGCGCCGATTCCAGCGGCTTGGTCATCGCCTGCGGCGTCAGTATTGCGAGAACGCCGTCCACGTTATCGTCTTCCAGGCAGGCTTTGACTGCATAGTGATAGCGATCCGGCTGGGCATCGCCAATGATGTCGACCGGGTTGCCGTGCGGCCAGTTCGGCGGAAGGTGCTGGTCGAGATAGTCGATCGTTGCCTCCGACAATGTCGCCATCGTGAGCCCCAGGTCGGCGGCACGATCCGCCGCCATCACCCCGGGGCCGCCGCCATTGGTGACGACGGCGAGGCGATTGCCGACCGGACGAAACCCGCAGGACAATGCCTTGGCTGCAGTGAACAGCTGAGTGATGGTTTGCACCCGCACCACGCCGGCACGGCTGACTGCTGCATCGAAAACATCGTCTGCGCCGACCAGCGACGCAGTATGGGACATGGCCGCCCTGGAGCCCGCCTCATGGCGGCCGACCTTGACCAGGATCACCGGTTTGAAGCGGGCCGCGGCCCGCAAAGCGCTCATGAATCTGCGCGCGTTGCGAATACCCTCGATGTACATCAGGATGCTGTGGGTATTGCTGTCTGACACCAGATAATCGAGTATCTCGCCGAAATCCACATCGGTCGATGACCCCATCGACACAACGCTGGAAAAACCGACATCGTTGTGCTGTGCCCAGTCCAGAATTGCGGTACACAATGCGCCAGACTGCGAAATAAACGCAATATTGCCGGTGTTTGCGCCACCCTTGTTGAAAGTGGCGTTCAAGCCGATGGAAGGACGCATGATGCCGAGGCAATTCGGACCGATCAGCCGGATACCATAGCGGTGAGCAGTCTCCAGCAGCTCGTTCTCCAGCGCCTCCCCGGCTGGACCAGCCTCGCCGAATCCGGCCGTGATGATCACCGCCGCTTTCACCCCGTGGATGCCGCAATCCTCGATGATCCCCGGAACGGTTTGCGGCGGTGTCGCAACGACCACCAGTTCGACCGGTTCGCCGATTTCTGCAATGGCGGCATAGGCACGCCTGCCCTGCACCTCCGGGTGTTTTGAATTGATCGGATAGAGCGCTCCTTTGAACCCGCCTTCCAGCATGTTCCTGAACACGATCTCGCCGACCGAATCGGGCCGGTCACTTGCACCGAATACCGCAACCGACTTCGGCGCAAACAAGGTACTGAGGTAGTGCTTACCCAAGATATGCAATCCCTGGCTCAAGTAATGTTGAGTATCATAGCACCGTCGCATTACAGCTACCGCCATGCAAACTGCCTATATCAGCCATCCGCTGTGCCTAAAGCACGACATGGGCGCGCATCATCCGGAATCACCGGCGCGCATCCATGCGATTGAGGACCGGCTCATCGCATCAGGCTTGTTGAGTTATCTGCAGCGCCATGATGCGCCTGCAGCTACCCGCGAACAACTGCTGCGCGTGCACGATGGAGCCTATATCGACTCTATCGAATCCATTGCTCCGCAACAGGGAATCGTGCAACTCGACGGAGACACCGCGATGAATCCGTTCAGTTACCGGGCTGCGCTGCGTGCAGCGGGCGCGGTGGTGCTGGGCGTGGACCTGGTGATGGCCGGAAAGGTTGAGAATGCGTTTTGCAACGTGCGTCCTCCTGGCCATCATGCCGAGCGCGCCCGCGCCATGGGATTCTGCATATTCAACAATATCGCGGTCGGTGCGGCGCATGCGCTGGCACATCACGGTTTGCAGCGCGTCGCGATTGCGGATTTCGACGTTCATCACGGCAACGGCACGGAAACCATATTCCACGACAACCCGCGCGTGATGTTGTGCTCCACTTTCCAGCATCCGTTTTATCCCTACTACGGAGCCGATAGCGGCAACGAGCATATTATCAACGTACCGCTTTCCGCAGGAGCCGGCGGAGACGTGTTTCGCTCCGCCGTCACACAGCATTGGCTGCCTGCGCTGGAAAATTTCAAACCAGAATTGCTGCTGATCTCGGCCGGGTTCGACGCGCACCGCGACGATGACATGGCGATGCTGAATCTGGCCGAACCGGACTACGAATGGGTCACGGACGTTCTAAAAGGGATCGCGGGAAAATACGCACAAGAGCGCATCGTGTCGGCGCTGGAAGGCGGATATGAACTGCATGCGCTGGGACGCAGCGCACAGGCACACATCAAGGCACTCAGCGGCCTCTGAATCGCGATGATCTCGAACCGCCTGAAAAAAAACGGGGCGCATTGCGCCCCGTTTTTTGATGTATCACAGAAATTCCGACTGTTACGTCAGGCCGAAAAAGACGAACCGCAACCACAGGTGGTAGTCGCGTTAGGGTTCTTGATCACAAACTGCGCGCCTTCCAGGTTTTCCTGGTAGTCGATTTCCGCACCAACCAGATACTGGAAACTCATCGGGTCGATCAGCAGTTGCACACCGTTCTTGCTCATCACGGTGTCGTCTTCGCTGGCAACCTCGTCGAAGGTGAATCCGTACTGGAAACCTGAACAACCGCCGCCGCTTACGAACACGCGCAGCTTCAGGTCGGCATTGCCTTCTTCCTCAATCAATTGTTTTACCTTGTTCGCCGCATTGTCGGTAAACAACAACGGGTCTTGCACTTCGGTCATTGCATTCATCTTATGCTCCTTTAGAAATTACTCGCTGCTGCCTGCTTTGAATTCGCCCGTACTGGACTTGAATGCCACCACTTTGTCCTGCGTTGCCGCGCTTGTATGGATCAGGTGTCCATCGACGATTGCACCCAACTGGATTTCCAGCGTCGTGTAATGCACATCACCATTGATCTTGGCTTTGCTTTGAAGTTCCATATATTCGCTGGCATATACCGAACCGCTGATCGAACCGTTTATGACCAGATGGGTGACGTTGACTTCGCCGTTCACCTGCGCATGCTCGCTCAATACCAGCGTGCTCGGCTTGCCCTGCGCGGCTACGACATTACCGTTGACCTCTCCGTCGATGCGCATCCCGCCGCTGAAATTCAGATCCCCGTTAACGGAGGTTCCCGCGCCGATTAGTGAATCGATCTGGGTTTGTGGCTTGCTGTGTTTCTTACTGAACATCATTTACTCCTTGATTTAATTGGAGACTCACACTCTGACGCACTTTGGGTTCGGTTGAGCCTTTTTCGTATATACGCACTTGCACGCTTTGCAGCTGTGCGTCCGGCGGCAGCTGTATGCTCTGCTCCACACGACGATAATACCTGAAGCTGAGCTTGAATTGTGAATTCCCCAGCGTATCCTGGGGGAAAATATGGGTCGTGCTCTGTCCATTTTCAACCACCGTGGCTACCAGCTGGTAGCTTCCGTTGAATATCCTGGCGCGTTGCCCGCTTTGCACCAGCAACATGCGCAGATTGTATTCTCCGGGGATCTTGTCACGCTCCAGCGTCAGGCGATGAACACCCAGATCGACCTCCTTGCCGCTCGCCGAGGTGAGATTCTGGAAGAAAACCAGGTCCTCCTGGAGACGCGCATTTTCATCCGTCATGCTCTTGAGCTGCTGGACCGTTGCCTGGTTGTTGGCCTGTTCGATCTGGATATCGCTTTCGTATTTCGCCACCTTGTCGCTGAGCCTGGAATTTTCCACCAGCAGCTTGGAAACCTGGTCGTTCAGTCTGGACAGTTCCTGCTGTGTCTGATCGCGGTGAAAACCTGCCAGTTCCAGGCCGTAGTTATAGGACCACCAGGCCAAAGCGGCAGCGGCCAGCAGAAACGGCAGAATCATTCCCCAGCGCAGATACCAGGGAATGTGCGCCCGCACCGAGAGTTTCCTTGCGGAAATGCTGAATCTGCGGTTGACCCTGCGTTCGACTCCGCGCCACATATCAGGGCAACAGAGGGAGGTTGTTCAGTGCGGTTGTTTCCGGAAATCCGCACATGATATTCATATTCTGCACTGCCTGGCCTGCTGCTCCCTTGACCAGATTATCTATCACTGACAATACCACCACCATATCTCCGCCTTGAGGTCTGTAAACCGCAATTCTACAATGATTCGCACCACGAACCGAACGTGTTTCGGGAAGACTTCCGGCAGGCATCACATCAACGAACGGCTCGTCGGCATAACGCTGTTCGAACAGCGCCTGCAAATCTGTCTCACTGTTCATCCTGCCGTACAGTGTGGCATGGATGCCCCGTATCATCGGTGTCAGGTGCGGCACAAAAGTCAGCCCGACCTCCTTGCCCAGCGCACGCGCGAGGCCCTGCCTGATCTCCGGCAGGTGGCGATGTCCAGCAACGCCGTAAGCCTTGAAACTGTCCGATGTTTCCGCGAACAGCGTGGCTATTTCCGCCTTTCGCCCGGCACCGGAAACACCTGACTTGGCATCTGCGATCATCGCTTGCGGATCGATCACGCCGGCTTCCAGCAACGGAATGAAACCCAATTGCACCGCCGTCGGATAACAGCCCGGATTCGCAACCAGGCGCGCATGTCTGATCTTTTCCCGGTTCACTTCCGGCAAACCGTACACCGCCTCGGCAACCAGGTCCGGGCAAGCGTGGGGCATGCCATACCATTTTTCCCATACTGCGATGTCCTGCAGGCGAAAGTCCGCAGCCAGATCGATTACCTTTGCACCCGCATCCAGCAACTGGCGAACCTGCTTCATCGCAATGCCGTTCGGCGTGGCAAAAAACACCATGTCGCAATCTTCGAGGTGAGCTTGGTCGGGATGCGTGAACGACAGATCCACATAACCGCGCAGGCTGGGGAACATCTGGCTGACCGGCATGCCGGCATCGGCGCGCGATGTGATTACCTGCAGCGAGACTTGCGGATGGGCCGCCAGCAGCCTCAGGAGTTCTACTCCGGTGTAACCTGTCCCGCCAACTATGCCAACTTTGATCATTGTAATTTCCATTGAAAACGCGGGGTATTCTACAATAAATCCTGCCGTACCGATGAACCGCTGCCGCCTGTCGGATCACCGCGGTGTATATCTGCAAATGCAAAAGCCGCCCTGAGGCGGCTTTTGCAATCGTCGATCCAGAACGTATTATCGCTTGGAGAACTGTTTCCTGCGGCGCGCCTTGCGCAGGCCAACCTTCTTGCGTTCTACTTCACGTGCATCTCGAGTCACCAGTCCCGCCTGCTTGAGCACTGCCTTGAACGTGGCATCGTAATCTATCAATGCACGTGTGATGCCGTGGCGCACTGCACCGGCCTGACCGGATTCGCCTCCGCCGGTGACATTCACCATGATATCGAATTTGCCCAGCGTGTCGGTCAGGGTCAGCGGCTGACGCACGACCATGCGGCCGGTTTCGCGGGAAAAGAACACGTCCACCGGCTTGTCGTTCACCACGATGTCGCCCTTCCCTGCCTTCATGAAAACGCGCGCCACTGCACTCTTGCGGCGGCCGGTTCCGTAATTGTAGGTTACGCTCATAAATTATGCCTTCAACAGGTTAACGGGTTTGGGTTGCTGCGCCTCATGCGGATGCGCTGCACCGGCATACACCTTCATCTTGCGCAACATTGCGTAGCCCAGCGGGCCCTTTGGCAACATACCCTTGACAGCTTTTTCCAGAACACGGCTGGGGTTACGGGCCTGCATCTTGGTGAAGTTGGTGGTGTACAGGCCGCCCGGATAACCGGTATGGCGGTGATACAGCTTGGCTTCTGCCTTGTTGCCGGTCACGCGCAGCTTTTCCGCATTGACCACGACGACGAAATCGCCGGTATCCACGTGCGGGGTGTATATCGCCTTGTGCTTGCCACGCAGGCGGGACGCGATCTGGGAGGCCAGGCGGCCAAGCACCTGATCGGCTGCGTCTACCAGAAGCCAGTCATGCTGGACTTCCTCTGCTTTAGCGGAAAATGTTTTCATATCCACAAATCCTAAAAATTCAATCAGTAAACCTCGAAGGGCGCGCATTCTATTGCAGCGCACCCGCCGCTGTCAAACGCTATTTACCCGTTTACGGGGATTCTCCACGCAGGAGTTGGCGGGCCGATTTCAGGAATACGAATGAAAGCCGTTAAGATGGGCGCATTCGAAAATTCCGGGTCTTGCCATGTCCTGGTTCGTAACCAACACCATTGCCGCTTTCTTGCTGCCCCCGCTAAGCCTGTTATGCTTGCTCGCGCTGGGGATTTTCCTGCTATATCGCCGTCCAAGGCTGGCCAAAATCCTGCTGATCGGAGTATTCGGCCTGTTCTGGGTCGCGTCCACACCCTATTTCGCTGAAGGGGCGCTTCATTTGCTGGAGGCGCAAACCGCCCCGCTGGATATCGCCCGGCAGGATGCAGACGCGATCGTGATACTCGGCGGCGGGACCTATTTCCGTGCGCCGGAATATGCGGGGCAGGACACTACAGGCACATACACGCTGGTTCGCCTGCGTTACGGCGCGAAACTCCAGCGAAAAACCGGCAAACCGATACTCGTGACCGGCGGCAAACCGCTGGGCAACCGGATATCCGAAGCGCAGCAAATGCGCATTTCGCTGGAACAGGATTTCGGTGTGCCGGTGCGCTGGACCGAAGATGCGTCCGACAATACCTTTGAAGGTGCCCGGTACTCGTTCCGCATCCTGCAGCAGGCGGGGATACATAAAATTTACCTGGTCACGCACGCGTGGCATATGCCGCGTGCAGCCGCCGCATTTCGCCGTGCCGGATTTGAAGTCGTCGAAGCTCCGACCGATTTTACGACCCGTTACCGGACCGACCTGCTCACCTTCCTGCCGCGCGCCGAATCGCTGCGGGACAGCAAGATTTTTATACACGAGGTGATCGGGTTGCTATGGTATCGGGTAAAGTTGTCAATCTCCGACTGACAGGCAATGAAAGGAATGACATGAAAGCTCGCGTCAAATGGGTGGAACAGGTTGCTTTCCTGGGTGAAACCGAAAGCAATCACGCGGTATTGATGGATGGCTCGCCGGCTGCAGGCGGGCGCAATCTCGGCCCGAGGCCGATGGAAATGCTGCTGCTGGGCGCTGGCGGCTGCACCAGCTTTGATGTGATCAGCATCCTGAAGAAAAGCCGCCAGGCGGTGTCCGACTGTTATGTGGAACTCGATGCCGAACGCGCCGAAACCGACCCCAAGGTGTTCACCCGGATACACATGCATTTCGTCGTAACCGGCAAGGACATCAAACCGGAAGTGGTCGAGAAAGCCATCAGGCTTTCGGCGGAAAAATACTGTTCGGCCTCCATCATGCTCGGCCAGACCGCCGCGATCACGCATGATTTCGAGGTAATCCAGGAATAGGGACGCAGGTTCAAAGTGAAAGGCCGAAGGATTTCCCCTGCATCCTGAGCCTTGCCAATCGCTACTTTGTTTATACCCAGTAGGAAGTGCCGGTCATCACTTTGCCGTTCAGCTTCATTGCCAGCTGTACCGGCTCCGGCAAATCAGCACCGCCAAGCGATCTCGCCATCTCGGCATGCCCGGTCTCGTCGGTGTACATCTGCGCGACGATGGCGCGGCTTTTTTCATCCTGTTGCGGCAAACGATCCAGATGGCTTTGCAGGTGATGTCCGACCTGCCGTTCGGTCTCGGCGAGAAAGCCCAGATTCCACTTGTCGCCCAGCAGCCCGGCCATTGCGCCGATCGCGAGCGAACCGCTGTACCAGAGCGGGTTCATCAGGCTCAGATGGCCGCCCAGTTCATGCACGCGCTTGGCCGTCCATGCGAGATGTTCGGTTTCTTCCTGCGCGGCCTGCTGGAGTTGTTGCTGCACCGCCGGATCGCGCGCCGTCAATGCCTGCCCCTGATACAGGGCCTGCGCGCAGATTTCACCGCTGTGGTTGACGCGCATAAGCGCGGCGGCATTTTTCTTCTCGGCATCATCCATGTCCGCTTCGGACAGGGTCGCATCGGGATGGGGACGCAGGCTGTGCGCCTCGCTGAACAGGGTGCGCAGGCCCTTGTCGAATTCAACGATCAATCGGTCCAGATCAAACATGTCTCCCTCCCGGAAAAAAGTATCAGGCAAAAACCCGGGATAATTCTACACCCGGATCCGCAGCCCGCATGAATGCCTCACCCACCAGAAAAGCATGCACCCGGTGGCCGCGCATCAGCTTCACATCAGCGGAATCGAGAATGCCGCTTTCGGTGACCACGATACGATCCTCCGGAATGCGCGGCAACAAGCCCAGAGTGGTTTGCAGGCTGACCTCGAAGGTGCGAAGGTTGCGGTTGTTCACGCCGATCAGCGGCGTGGCCAGCTGCAGCGCGGCATTCAGCTCTGCGCCATCGTGCACTTCCACCAGCACCGCCATGCCGAGGTTGTGCGCCAGCGCCTCGAAAGCCTGCATCTGTGCGACATCCAGGGCCGCGGCAATCAGCAGGATTGCATCCGCACCCATCGCGCGCGCCTGGTAGATCTGATATTCGTCCACGATGAAATCCTTGCGCAGCACCGGCAGCGCGCAGGCGGCGCGCGCCTGTTGCAGGCATTCCGCGCTGCCCTGAAAGAACTGCTCGTCGGTCAGCACCGACAGACATGCCGCGCCATGCAGTGCATAACTTGCGGCAATCTCGGCCGGGCGAAAGTCGGCGCGCAGCACGCCTTTGCTCGGGCTGGCTTTCTTGATCTCGGCGATCACCGCAGCCCGCCCCGCGGAAATTTTTCCGCGTATTGCAGCGACAAAACCGCGCGCGGCTCCTGCCTGCTCAGCCTCGGCCCTGACGGCGGCGAGCGGTTTGAACGCCTGAGCGGCAGCCACTTCCTGTTCTTTTACTGCCAGAATTTTATTGAGGATATCGGACATTGCCGCGGCCACATTTAAGAAAGACGCGCATTTTAGCACTTAGGGTAAAATGCGGCCTGCAACTAAAATACATCGAGCATCATGATGAACGTCAAGGAATACATGCAGGGAGTCGGCAAAACTGCGCGTGCGGCCTCGCGCCTGATGGCGCTTGCCGACACGGCCACCAAAAATCGCGCGCTGACCGAGATCGCCTCCTCGCTGCAAAACGAAACCGCGCTGCTGCTCGCAGCCAACGCAAAAGATGTCGAGGCTGCGCGCGCCAATGGCCTGGACAGCGCATCTCTGGACCGGCTCACGCTGACCGATAAGACCATCCACGGCATGGCCGAGGGATTGCTGCAGATCGCGCAGTTGCCCGACCTGATCGGCGCAATCAGCGACATGAATTATCGTCCCTCCGGCATACAGGTCGGCAAGATGCGCGTGCCGCTCGGCGTGATCGGCATCATCTACGAGTCGCGCCCCAATGTAACCGCGGACGCCGCCGGGCTGTGCCTGAAATCCGGCAATGCGGCGATACTGCGCGGCGGTTCGGAAGCGATCCATTCCAACCAGGCGATCGCAGCCTGCGTGCATGCCGGTCTGCGCATCGCCGGACTTCCCGAGACCGCTGTCCAGGTCATCACCACCACGGATCGTGCGGCTGTGGGCGAGCTGATCACGATGAAGGAATATGTCGATGTGATCGTGCCGCGCGGCGGCAAGGGGCTGATCGAGCGTATTTCAGCTGAAGCACGCATCCCGGTGATCAAGCACCTGCATGGCATCTGCCATGTCTATATCGACGATGAAGCCGACCTGGACATGGCGATAAGCATTGCCGACAACGCGAAGACCCATCGCTATGGCGTATGCAACGCGATGGAAACGCTGCTGGTCGCGGAAGGCATTGCCGCCAGGGTATTGCCCAGGCTATGCAAAATCTATCTGGACAAGAACGTCGAATTGCGCGGTGATGAAGCAGCGCGCCAGCTGGTCGCTGAGATGAAGGTTGCCGGCGAGGAAGACTGGCACACTGAATACCTCGAGCCGATACTCGCGGTGCGGGTGGTGTCCGGCCTGGATGAAGCCATCGCGCACATCGCCGCCTACGGCTCGCAGCACACCGACAGCATCGTCACCGAAAATTACACCAAGGCAATGCGTTTCCTTCGCGAAGTGGATTCCAGCTCGGTAATGGTGAACGCATCGACGCGCTTTGCCGACGGATTCGAATACGGCCTCGGCGCAGAGATCGGCATTTCCACCGACAAGATCCATGCACGCGGGCCGGTCGGACTGGAAGGACTGACTTCGCAGAAATACATCGTACTTGGCAGCGGCCAGATACGCGTCTGAACCTGACCTGCTTTTCAAAGAACAAATACAAGGAAGCGAACACATGAGCCAGACCATAGAAGTAAAAGTGCCCGATATCGGCGATTTCAAGGATGTTGCAGTCATCGAAGTATTCGTGAAAGCAGGCGAGCAGGTCGAAGCCGAACAATCGCTGATCACGCTGGAAACAGACAAGGCTGCGATGGAGGTACCTTGCCCGTCCGCCGGCGTGGTCAAGGCGCTCAAGGTCAAGGTCGGCGACAAGGTATCGGAAGGCAGCGTGATCCTTACGCTTGAACAGGCGCAAGGAGCAAGCGGCAAGGAGCAAGCTAAAGCAGCTCCCGCTTCCGCGTCCGTTACCCCAGCCTTGGATAAATCGCCAACCCCGGCCCCGGTACCATCACCGGTGCCAGCCGCCCAAAACTTCAAGAAAGGCGATATCCACGCCGAAGTGCTGGTGCTCGGCGCCGGTCCGGGCGGCTATACCGCCGCGTTCCGCGCGGCCGACCTCGGCAAGCAGGTGGTGCTGGTCGAAAAATTTGCCAGCCTGGGCGGCGTGTGTCTGAATGTCGGCTGCATCCCGTCCAAGGCGCTGCTGCATGTCGCAAAGGTGATCAGTGAAGCCGAAGAGGTCGCGCACCATGGCGTGACATTTGCCAAACCGAAAACCGACATCGACAAGATCCGCAGCTGGAAGGAAAGCGTGATCAACAAACTCACCGGCGGACTGGCGGCGCTGGCCAAGCAGCGCAAGGTGCAGGTTGTGCAGGGCACCGCCAAATTCACTTCGCCCAATCACCTGGAAGTCGCAACCAAGGATGGAAAGAAAACCGTCAGCTTCGATAACGCGATCATCGCGGCAGGTTCCAGCGTCGCGCGCATCCCCGGTTTCCCGTACGACGACCCGCGCATCATCGACTCCACCGGCGCGCTGCAACTGCAGGATGTGCCAAAACGCATGCTGATCATCGGCGGCGGCATCATCGGACTGGAAATGGCTACCGTATACGACGCGCTTGGCAGCAAGATCAGCGTGGTCGAACTGATGGACCAATTGATGCCCGGCGCAGACAAGGACCTGGTCAAGCCTTTGCACAAGCGCATCGAAAAGCGCTACGAAGCGATCTACCTGAAGACCAGGGTCGGCAAGATCGAGGCCCAGAAGGGCGGCCTGAAAGTACATTTCGAGGGCGAACAAGCGCCCGAACCGCAGCTGTATGACCGTGTGCTGATGGCGGTGGGGCGCCGTCCCAACGGACGCGACATCGGCGCGGATGCGGCCGGGGTAACCGTCAACGAACGCGGCTTCATTCCGGTCAACATCCAGATGCGCACCAACGTGCCCCACATCTATGCGATCGGCGATATCGTCGGCGACCCGATGCTGGCACACAAGGCAGTGCACGAAGGCAAGGTTGCCGCCGAAGTCATCGCCGGACACCATGCCGCATTCGAGCCTTTGACGATCCCGTCTGTAGCCTATACCGATCCCGAAGTTGCGTGGATGGGGCTGACTGAAACGCAGGCCAAGGCACAGGGCATCGCCTACGAAAAAGCCGGCTTCCCGTGGGCCGCGTCCGGACGCGCGCTGTCGATTGGCCGCGAAGAAGGTGCAACCAAGGTGCTGCTCGACCCGTCCACCCGCCGCATCCTCGGTGCGGGCATCGTCGGCGTGAATGCCGGCGAACTGATCGCCGAAGCGGTGCTCGCGCTGGAGATGGGCGCCGACATGGAAGACATCGGCCTTACCATACACCCGCATCCGACCCTGTCCGAAACGCTGGGCTTCGCCGCAGAAATGGCGGAAGGCACCATCACTGACCTGATCGCGCCGCGCAGGAAATGATGCTTCGCAGCCTGATCGCGTTTGTCCTGGTGTGTTGTCTGGCACTGAACGCGTCTGCCGGAACATTCGACCTGAATGCGCTCAAGGCAAAACTCAACGACCTGACCAGGCCATCCGCTGCAGGAAGCAAATCTTCCTCCGGGCTTGACCGCTTCAGCACCAGTGAACAGATCGAAAGCCTCCGGCAGGCGCTCACACAGGGCGCGAAAACATCCGTGTCGACACTTGCCAGGAAGGATGGCTTCCTCGGCAATCCCAGGGTGCGCATCCCGCTGCCGGAAAATCTGCAGAAAGCCGACCGGGTCATGCGCAAAATCGGCCTGGGGAGATATTCGGACGAGCTGGTCACGTCGATGAATCGCGCCGCCGAAGCCGCCGTGCCGGAGGCAAAAAACCTGCTGATCGGCGCCATCAGGAAAATGACCGTGACCGATGCGAAGAACATACTCACCGGCGGCGACGATGCCGCCACGAGATACTTTCGCAAAAATACCGAACCGGAGCTGACCGCAAGGTTCACGCCCATCGTCTCCAGGTCGATGAAAAAAGTGAGGCTGGCCGAAGCATATGACCGGTTCGCGGGCAAAGGGGCGGAATTCGGCCTGGTCGACAAACGCAATGCCAGGCTCGAAGACTACATCACACGCAAGGCGATGGACGGGCTGTTCCTGATCATGGCGGAACAGGAGAAGAAAATACGCGACCATCCGCTGCAGGCGACCGGCGAACTGGCGAAAAAGATTTTCGCTGCAATCAGGCAATAGCCCGGCCTGCCGCTCAGGCTGAAGTTCGGCACGGTCCGTTTATGTCCTGCCCGTTGAGCAGGTAATCCGATAACAGTTATAGTCTGGCGAATCATCAGGGAGTCGCAATGGAGAAGCCAGGTACGCATGAACACAAACTGAACTTGCCGGAGCTGCTCGGCATGCTGGTTGCCGACGGTCTGATCAGCCAGACATCGGCCGATGAGGTAATCTCCGAGCGCCGCGGCCAGCGCCAGAACGTGCATCCGCTTACCACCATCGCCGCACAAAACTGGAAATCGCTGCAGCAGCCGCATCGCACGCTTAACCTGGATGCGCTGACTGAATGGCTGGCCGGCCGCGTCGGGCTCGAGTATTTCCATATTGACCCGCTGAAGATCGATTTCTCGATCGTCACCGACATCATGTCGAACGACTATGCGACCCGATTCGGAATCCTGCCGGTACAGGTGACTGCCAAAGAGGTGGTGATCGCGACCGCCGAACCGTTCCTGCGCGACTGGGAAAAAGTGCTCAAGCAGACCCTGCGCAAGGACATCCGCCGCGTTGTCGCAACACCTGAAGACATCAGCCGCTACCTGGTCGAGTTCTACAGCCTGGCGCGCTCGGTCAAGAACGCGGCGCAGACCAAGCGCCAGGACAAGACCGGGCAGGCCTCTTTCGAACAGCTGGTGGAAATGGGAAAGTCGAAGCAGCAGTTCGACGCCAACGACCAGCACATCGTCACCATCGTCGACTGGCTGTGGCAATACGCTTTCGAGCAGCGTGCTTCGGACATCCACATAGAGCCGAGGCGCGATATCGGCTTCGTGCGCTTCCGCATCGACGGTGTGCTGCACCAGGTCTACCAGATACCGATGTCGGTGATGACCGCGATGACCAGCCGTATCAAGCTGCTCGGGCGCATGGACGTGATCGAGAAGCGACGCCCGCAGGATGGCCGCATAAAGACCCGCACCGCCGACGGGCAGGAGATCGAGTTGCGCCTTTCCACGCTGCCGACCGCGTTCGGCGAGAAACTGGTGATGCGCATTTTCGACCCGGAAGTACTGGTGCGGGATTTTTCCGAGCTTGGATTTTCCGACGAGGATCGCACCCGCTGGGACAGGATGACCGCACAGCCGAACGGCATCATCCTGGTCACCGGCCCGACCGGGTCGGGCAAGACCACCACGCTGTATTCCACGCTCAAACATCTGGCAACGCCGGAGGTCAACGTCTGCACCATCGAAGATCCGATCGAAATGGTCGAACCGGCTTTCAACCAGATGCAGGTACAGCATGGCATCGATCTGAATTTCGTCGACGGACTGAGAGCGCTGA
The DNA here is from genome assembly GCA_022340615.1 of Gallionella sp. Lineage (GTDB taxonomy): Bacteria > Pseudomonadota > Gammaproteobacteria > Burkholderiales > Gallionellaceae > Gallionella. Next base: position 32,728 of record JAJDNO010000048.1, read on the forward strand.
TGCGCCAGGACCCGGATATCATCATGGTCGGCGAAATCCGCGACCTGGAAACCGCCGACATGGCGATCCAGGCCGCGCTGACCGGCCATCTGGTGCTGTCCACACTGCACACCAACGATGCGCCCTCGGCAATCACCCGGTTGCTCGATCTCGGCGTCGCGCCTTTCATGATAAATGCCACGATACTGGGCGTCATGGCGCAGCGCCTGGTGCGCACGCTGTGCCCGCATTGCAAGCGGCCGCAGCCGGTGCGTGCCGACGAGAATGCGCAATGGGAGGAGCTGGTCGCGCCATGGAAAACCGTCCGGCCGGCGCAATTCCAGCATCAGGAGGGTTGCCTCGAATGCCGAATGACCGGCTACTCGGGGCGAATCGGCATCTATGAAATCCTGATGATGTCGCCCGAACTGCGCAAACTGGTCACCCCGACCACAGACATCGCGCGCGTTCGCGAAGTCGCCTGCCGAGAAGGCATGAAACCGCTGCGGATTTCCGGCGCGATGAAGGTTGCGGCGGGCACCACGACGCTCGACGAAGTCATCAAAGTAGCCCCGCCGAACTAGCTCCGATTCATCCAGCTCGGCTGCCCGGAATATCCCCGCGGCAGGTCACCCATTTATTCTGATTGCGCGCGATAAAGTATGGCAAAATCGCCGCCGCCCAATTCGCCCCGATCCGTTACTTCACGATGAAAAAAGTGCTGCTGCAGTGGCTCAACAAGCTCGGCCCCGGCCTGATTACCGGCGCTGCCGATGACGATCCGAGCGGAATCGCGACCTATTCGCAGGCCGGCGCGCAATACGGCTTCGGTACATTATGGACGCTGCTGATGACCTATCCGCTGATGGTCGGAATCCAGGTAATCAGCGCGCGTATCGGCAGCGTCACCGGACGTGGACTGGCAGCCAACCTGGCGAGAACCAACCCGCGCGGCGTCACCATTTCACTGGTCATGCTGTTGCTGGTGGCCAATACCATCAACATCGGCGCCGACCTTGCGGCTATGGGCGATGCGGTTCAACTGGTGTTCGGCGGACCGAGCCACGTCTATGCGGTCGCGTTCGGGATGGTCAGCCTGCTGCTGCAGGTTTTCATTTCTTACCGTCGCTACGTCGGAATTCTGAAGTGGCTGACGCTGACCCTGTTTGCCTATGTCGGAACCGTATTCGCGTCGCATATACACTGGCTGGACGTGCTGCACGGAACGCTGTTGCCAAACATCCAGCACTCGCAGAACTACCTGCTGTTGCTGGTGGCAATTTTTGGCACCACCATCAGTCCCTACCTGTTTTTCTGGCAGGCCGGACAGGAGGTCGAGGAGCTGAAGTTGCAGCGCAAAGGCGCTTCGCTGCTCAGGTCTCCGGAAGACGCCACGCAGCACCTGCGCCGCATCAACATCGACACAGGACTGGGCATGGCATTCTCGCAGTTGATCGCCTTTTTCATCATGCTGACCACCGCAGTCACGCTTTACACCCATGGCGTGCATGACATCCAGACTTCTTCCCAGGCTGCCGATGCATTGCGTCCGATCGGCGGAGAATTCACGTTCCTGCTGTTTGCCGGCGGCATCATCGGCACCGGAATGCTGGCCGTGCCGGTACTGGCCGGTTCGGCCGCTTACGCGGTTGCGAACACCTTCCGCTGGTCGTCCAGCCTCAGCCTGGAACTTAAAGAGGCCAAGGGTTTTTATGCAATCATCGCGCTGTCAACCATCGTCGGCGTGCTGTTGAATTTCAGCCCGATCGATTCGATCAAGGCACTGCTGTGGAGTGCCGTGATCAACGGCATAATTTCCGTTCCGCTGATGATCGCGATGATGCGCATGGCGACACAGCAAAAGATTATGGGCAAGTTTGCGATCAGCGCGCGCCTGCAGTGGCTGGGCTGGCTGGCTACCGGCGTGATGGCGATCACGGTGATTGCATTCGGCGTGACCAGCGTCGCGGCACAGCTCCACCTGCACTGGCGATTGCCCTTGAATATCGTTCGTAATCTGCTTTAATGCGCATGCAGGCCTGCCCGTTCGTAACATGGAAAACCGGGCTAACCCCTTTGTATCGAACGCCGGCCGGCACAAGCTGTCACAAGCACCATAAATCAAGAATCAGCATCCTGTTTTTCACGATCTTGATGTTCAATTCGGCGATTGACTCAATATTCACCTGGGAGAAAATCATGAGCATAATGCAGGAGTTCAAGGAATTTGCGATAAAGGGTAATGTGGTCGACATGGCAGTCGGTGTGATTATCGGCGGCGCATTCGGGAAGATCGTATCCTCTTTCGTGACGGATGTGATCATGCCGCCCATTGGTGTACTTATCGGCGGTGTGGATTTCTCGAAATTGTCTTTCGTGCTGCAGGATGCCACCGCGACTGCGCCGTCCGTCGTGATCAGCTATGGAAAATTCATTCAAACGGTCGTCGACTTCACGATCATCGCTGCGGTGATCTTCATGGTCATAAAAGGCATCAATTCGATGAAGAGGAAAGCGGAAGCTCCACCTGCAGCTCCTGCCGCACCGCCGGCACAGGAAGTCCTGCTTGCGGAAATCCGCGACCTGCTGAAAAAGTAATCCGGTGAAAGCATGAAAACGCTGCACATCGAAATTTACGGACGGGTTCAGGGTGTATTTTTCCGTGATTCGATGCGCCTCGAAGCGCAAAGGCTGGGGATCACGGGCTGGGTGCGCAACCGCAGTGACGGCGCTGTTGAAGCCACAGTACAGGGCGACCCCGCCGCGGTTAATGCCATCGTTCGATGGTCATATCAGGGACCGCGGCATGCAAAGGTGGAACACGTCGAGATATGGCCGGATGAAGGCAGTTACGACCGCTTCATGGTCATCGGGTAAGCATGGAAAAGGAAACCCGCAGAAAATCGCGTGCAGCTAAATGGCGCGCCTACGTCATCGAAGCGCTGGTTTTCGTGATACTCATTGCGGGGATACGCGCCTGGCAGCAACGTGACATGGTCAGCGGCAGCGCTCCCGCGCTACAGGGCGTGACGCTCGCAGGCCTGCCATACAACTTGCCGGCACGCCCCAAACAGCCAGTACTGGTCCATTTCTGGGCTACCTGGTGTCCGATCTGCCGCGCCGAGCAGGATTCCATCGCGAGTATCGCACATGACCACCCCGACACGATAACAGTCGCGATGCAGAGCGGCAGCGCGGAACAAATAGTCCGCCACATGCGGGAACAGGGAATCGATTTCCCGGTGGTGAACGACCGGGATGGCAAACTCTCCAGCGCGTGGGGCGTGCATGCGGTGCCTGCCAGTTTCATCATTGCGCCGGATGGCCGAATTCGTTTCGTGGAAGTCGGCTATACCACCGGCATCGGGCTCAGGATCAGGCTTTGGCTGGCTGCACTCTGATACAAAAGCCCGCATGCAGGGCATTAGCATTATCTGACCGTATCATTCGTGGTTCACTTGAAACTATCCGTCCCGATACCTATCTGCACTAGCGAAGGAGAAACACGATGCCGATAAATTCAGCGCCCGGAAAATCCACTGCCGTTCTCACCCGCCGGTTGCGTGCCGTTCTGTATGGTGCTATCTCCCTTGCCCTGATCGGGATGCTGCTGAATCTTATCCCGCATGCCGATGGCGCGACCGCACGGCCTCGTGCCGTGACACCGCGCGGACCATTGGCGGCAGATGAAAAAGCAACCATCCGGTTGTTCGAGAATTCGCGCAACTCGGTGGTCTACATCACCACCCGCGCCCAGGTGCGCGACTTCTGGTCGCGCGATATCTTCTCGGTCCCGCGCGGCACCGGATCCGGGTTCATCTGGGACGAATCCGGGCATGTGGTCACCAACTACCATGTCATCGAAAATGCCAGCGAGGCGACAGTCCGTCTGGCCAACGGCAAGGACTATCCTGCCACGCTGGTCGGCGCAAGCCAGCTGCACGATATCGCTGTGCTCAAGATCAAAATCAGCCAGAAATTTTCTCCGCCGCTGCCGATCGGCACCAGCCATGACCTGAAGGTCGGGCAGGATGTCTACGCGATCGGCAATCCGTTCGGACTGGACTGGACGCTGACCAACGGCATCGTGTCCGCTCTGGACCGCTCGCTGACCGAAGAAAACGGGAACACCGTCGAACACCTGATCCAGACTAACGCGGCCATCAACCCTGGCAATTCCGGCGGGCCGCTGCTCGACTCAGCCGGACGTCTGATCGGAATCAACACCGCGATCTACAGTCCGAGCGGCGCCAACGCGGGCATCGGCTTTGCGGTGCCGGTGGACACCGTCAACCGCGTGGTACCCCAGCTGATCAGCCATGGCAAATACACGCGCCCGGTGATCGGCATCGGAATTGACCAAGACATCAACCAGCGGATGACCGCGATCCTGCAAATCAAGGGAGTCGTGGTCCTGCGCGTGCCGCCGGGCTCGGCGGCTGCAGCAGCTGGTCTGGAAGGGGTCGCCACGACGCAGGATGGCACCATCATCCCCGGAGACATCATCACCGCGATCGAAGGAAAGCCGGTGAACAGCGTCAGCGAACTCGCCGCGCGTCTCGATGACTTCAGGGTTGGCGACAGCGTCAGTCTGACCGTGATGCGTGAAGGAAAGCGCCGAAAAGTGCAGGTGGTTCTTCAGGCAGGTGAATGATGCTCTGATCATTCCGCCGATTCGAGCAGTACCCCGGCAAGGTGGTCGCGATCGTCCCATGCCTCGAGATGCCAACCCGGCGCATCACCATCACGGGTTTCAAAGCGGAACCAGTTCAGCGCACAGTTCGGAATCACGAAATCGCGCGGAGTATCAAGCGGCCGCCCGGTCGCCTTGCGGTACAGAATGTCGAGCACGCCCGCGTGACAGACGGCGGCAACGGTCTGGCCGCTGTGCTGGCCAACCATCAGTTCGACCGCAGCCTTCACCCGATCGGCAAAAATCAGCAAGCTTTCGCCGGTTTCGAAGTCGTATCCGGGAACGCGCCCCCTGTAGTGTTCGTATACTTCAGGATTGCGCTGCGCAGCTTCATCTGCGGTGATGCCCTGGAATATCCCGAAGTGCCGTTCGCGTAGCTGCTGCAATTTCTTCACTTCAATCCCGCGTTTTGCTGCGACCATCTTCGCGGTATCGTACGCACGGCTCAGGTCGCTGCTGTAGACCGCGGCAAATTCGTAACGGGCAGCGTTGCATGCCATCGCCAGCGCCTGTGCATGTCCGGTCTCATTGAGCGGAATATCAGTCTGGCCCTGGATCCGTCTTGCGAGATTCCAGTCGGTTTCGCCATGGCGTATGAAACAGATGCGGGTGGACATGATCGTGTCGGATAACTGACGTTTATTCATATCTCGGCAGGTGATCAGATTAATTGCTCATCCCTTCCAAAGTGATATCGCCATATCGTTTATCCTTATTAACATAATCAACAAAATATTTAAGGTTCATCTTGAACGGGTTTGACTTAATCACTTCAATTTTGATCATCGAATAATTATCCAGCAAATTTTTCCAGTGAAAATGGCTTGGATTGCAATTATTGTTTATGTATCCAAACATGCTGGACTTGTTTTTTTGCTCTGCTTCGTCAAGTTCCACATTTGGTTCAACATCAAAATGATTAAACGCCGCGTTCAGTTCCATGCCCAATCCCATGATCAATCCGGATAATCCGATTTCATAATTCTCGATTACCTTTTGCCGTTCATTGATCGGTTGCATCGAATCCCACCAGTCCAGGAACCGCTGATTTTTCAGAACGCCGGATTTGAACAACAGCGCGTAACTCTGCAGATGCTCGGCGATCTCGTATGATTTCACCAAACCAAATGCATCGTGATCGCCATTTACTTTTCCGAGAAAATTTTCGTAGAACTTTTGCGCGTCAAAACACAGAAATGAACTATTCAGGAGACATACCTCATCAACCTGATGCCATGCTTTTATATTTTCCCTCAGCATGGTCAAACCGTATCTGTAGGAGTAGAAGTCGTATCCGATGTTGTCCCGTTCAATTACTTCAACGTGCTCGGGCATATTCAGTTTCATTTCCTGATTTAAATTCGTCGAGACAAAAATCACCCGGTGAAAATGGTGACGTGCTTCATTGAGCAGCTGCAGGGTGTCGGTTCTTACAAGTCCCTTCGAATGGTAATGGGCCATTATTAGCACCCGGTATTTAGACTGGTCGAATTTGTTCAAAATATCCACGGTTGTCATCAATCCCGGAAATACTGGTTTCAATTAACACGGTGCATGCAAACAGGGCTAATCCTGTTTACCCTGCAGGATCCGCAACGCCCTGCCAACGCCGAACCCGGTAACATCACCCGCGACGCTGCCCAGCCCGCCCTCGCAAAGGAATTGGGTACAGCAGTTGAAGCGGTCAATTGTGCTAGCATTATGTCTTCGAAAGTCAATCAACAATGCCGCGATTATACGGGCATTCAACAGCGGAAATTATGCGCGCCTATTTAGACCTGATGCAGCACGTGCTTGACCATGGCACGAAAAAGTCCGACCGCACCGGCACCGGCACGATCAGCGTGTTCGGCTACCAGATGCGATTCAATCTGCAGGAAGGCTTCCCGCTGGTCACCACCAAGAAGTGCCATATCAAGTCCATCATCCATGAGCTGTTGTGGTTCCTGCAAGGCAGCACCAACATCAGATACCTGAAGGACAACGGCGTCAGCATCTGGGACGAATGGGCGGACGAAAACGGCGAACTCGGCCCGGTATACGGCAAGCAATGGCGTTCCTGGGAAGCCGTGGACGGCCGGGTTGTGGATCAGATTTCGGAAGTCATCGCGCAAATCAAAAGCAACCCCGACTCGCGCCGCCTGATCGTGTCTGCGTGGAATGTCGGCGAACTCAACCGGATGGCGCTGGCGCCCTGCCATGCATTTTTCCAGTTCTATGTGGCCGACGGCAAACTGTCCTGTCAGCTCTACCAGCGTAGCGCGGACATCTTCCTCGGCGTGCCGTTCAACATCGCTTCCTATGCGCTGCTGACGCTGATGGTCGCGCAGGTGTGCAATCTGAAGCCGGGTGACTTTGTGCACACCTTTGGCGATGCGCACCTCTATTCGAACCATATGGAACAGACGAAACTGCAGCTTTCGCGAGAGCCGCGTCCGTTGCCGACCATGAAGATCAACCCGGATGTGAAGGACATCTTCGCTTTCAGGTTCGAGGATTTCACGCTGGAAGGCTACGACCCGCATCCCGCAATCAAGGCGCCTGTCGCAGTATGAATCCGCACGTGTCGCTGATCGTCGCGATGGCGAGGAACCGCGTGATCGGCATCAACAACACACTGCCGTGGCACCTGCCCGCCGACTTGAAACACTTCAGGGGGCTCACGATGGGACACCATATCGTGATGGGGCGCAAGACCTATGAATCAATCGGCAAGCCGCTGCCGGGGCGCACTTCGGTGGTCGTGACACGCAATCCGGATTACGCTGCGCCCGGCGCGATTGTGGTGAACTCGCTTCAGGCTGCGATTGCGGCCTGCAGCAATGACACGGAGATATTCGTGATCGGCGGTGCAGAGCTTTATCGGCAGGCAATCACTCTCGCCGACCGTATCTATCTAACCGAAATCGCCGCGGATATCCGCGGCGATGCATATTTCCCTGAATTCGACCCCGGCGAGTGGGTTGAAGTATCACGCGAAACCCACAGCCAGTCAGAACCGCAGCCGCTGGTATACCATTTTGTGGCCTACCATCGCAGCGGTCGCTGACCGCACCAGCCTGACCGCTGTGTGTCAATCCGACTCCGGCAACCCGTTGCTTTCAGGCATGGACGGCGTTTCCGACATGCCACTGAGCGTGTGCGATTCCGGCATATCGAGCGTGGATCTGGATTCCGGGGATTTCAGGTCCAGATAGCTGTCGCGCGACTCACGCCTTGCTTCGGACCGATGGCCACTTTGTTCACGCGATGAACCCTCGATCTTTCTGTCACCCCGGCCCTCTCCCGGTTTCCCGTGGTCCGACTGTTCATTCCTTCCACGCATCGAAGAATCGGTTTTGTAGAATTCCGGAATTGAATTCAACAGGGTCGGCAGTTTTTCGATACTCGCAGCAAGACCGACCTGGTTGGGATGGATGTCAATTTCCCCACTGTCAGTCTTGATGTACGTAACGCCCTGCATCACCTTGTCGTAGGTTCCGGATTGGTAGCCCCCGCTGTTTCCGGGCAGGATGACCGTGGCCTCATGGTCTGTACCGCGCACACCGATGGTTGCGTTCGGCGTCCGGATCAAGTCGAATTGCGGATGCAGTTTGCCCAGCTTGCCGGTGATGAAACGAGATGCCCCCTTGAACAGGGAAATCAGGCTGGCATCGCTGTCTGTTGCGTTGTATGCATACTTTTCGATCTTCATCTGCGTCTCGGGACGGACCGCGATTATCGCGTCGTCGACCATCCTGATTTGCGCCATACCTGACTGGGACGTCACGATCGTTTCGCCCACACAGATCGGTGCGCCCTTGGCCAGCTGCCGTGACCGCCCATTGCTTTGGGCATTGACAGCTCCATGACTATATATCACGTTACCTGCCAGCTTCATGCCGGTACCGCCCATGCCAGTACCTTTGGAAATCATGCCGGTGCCGCCCATGCCGGTGCCGCCGGTAGCGGAAGCCGGGTAAACGCAGCTGCCTGAAGCGGCCCATGCGCTGGAAGTCAGCAGAGCACCCGCCAGCAGGGTTGCCTGCAGATAGATTTTTTGATCAGATTTCATCAGTCGCCTCCGTTGCACTGTAATGGTAAACGCCGAAATTGGCACGATGAACGGCATCCGGCTTTTGCTCGTCGCGTTGTTGCAATTCGGCTGCACGCTTGTTGACCGCATGCATCGATCTCATTGCTACGGTACGCGAATAGTCCGCCAGCTCCCTGGCCGAGTCTGCACTCAATTTGTCATAAAAGACGCAGCGTTCCAGAAATGGCGGCGAATTGCCTGCCAGATTATGGACTGTCGCAGCAATGTGATCATGGATGTTCTGTCCAAAGTAATAAATTTTTTCCGCCATGTCCTGCGGCTGGACGAACGCATCGGCGCTAAGGTGTACCCGGTCGTCGCCGTCCAGCGTGACGATGCCCTGCCGCAACCATTCGTCTAGCACCACCCGCGCGCGAAAATCCTTGCTGACCGACTGCACCAGCGATTCAAATGACTGCGCCTCGCCCTTGCTGGCCAGACGCGGCAGCGAAATTGGCATTCCCTGCTTGTCCAGATACTCGGGGTGCCCGCTCCAGATGGTGAGCAGCAAAGCACTCATCGATGCACGCTGAGGAAGGTCAATCTTCTCGACCGCCTCGTTGCGCAAGCGGTTGACCTCGCGGCGATGTATCCCGGTCAACAGGCTGATACGGCTGTCCGTCTGGGGTTTTGCATCCAGCCTGAACTCCGCTTCGGAAACCTTGACATAAGTCGACTTGACCAGATCGCAGAAGGCCGGGAAAGAAATGCCATGGGAAAGCAGCAACCGAACCAGCGGACGCAACAGATAGCGGATTGCCGCTACAACTGGCGCCTGTGGTTCGGTGCCGGAGGTATCCTGAATATTCATGGTTGCCCTCTCGAAAAATATTTCATGATGCGCATCGTACCACATAAAATCATTTGACGTGTGCAAATTTTACACATATTATTCGTTTCGTGTGCACCACGCACACGGCTGTTATGGCAAGAAATTGTCAAGACATGTCCGTAGAACCTGCCAGGAATTTCCAGGGTTCGATTTTTTGCCATTCATTCTAATAAGGAGTTAACCATGTTGAATCAAAAGAATGCTGCCAAGCTGATTGCCGCCCTGTTTCTGATGGGGTGCATGTCGCTGGCGTCTGCCGCAACCCCTGATACTACACCTGACGTGACTACTGCTGCTGTTCCTGCGGCCCCCGCCGGTCCAGAGGTGGAAGGAACTGAAGCAGCTGAAACCCCTGATGTGGCTGGTGTTCCGGAGGTTCCTGACGTCGCCGAGGCTCCAGAAGTTGCAGAAGCGCCTGAAATGCCTGAAGTGCAGTCTGCAGAAACGCACTAATCTGACAACTGCAAAGGACTCGTCATGAAATACGCCATACTCGCAGCAAGCTTCTTTGCCTCTTTCGCCACCGCCATGGCTCAGCCTGCGCTTGCGAAAGAGAGTGGAAAATACTCCCTGCAAACGGGGATGGACTACAACACTGGCAAGTATGGCGGCACCCAATCAACGAATATCCTGTATGTGCCCTTCACCGGGAAGTACAAGGATAAATTGTGGACGCTGAGAGTGACTGTCCCCTATCTGCGAATTACCGGCCCAGCGAACGTGATAAACGGGGTTGGTGCAGTGACGACTGCCAACGGCAACATTACCACCCGTTCGGGTTTGGGCGACGTGATTCTGGGCGCGACCCGCAGCGTCTACAGCGACAGCGCATCGAGAACCCT
>JAJDNO010000060.1 GCA_022340615.1 Gallionella sp.
ACCTGGGTGCGCAGAAGCTTGTTCTTCTTGACTCCGCCACCTTCTGCCTCGCGCTGTGCGGCTTCCTTCAGCTTCGCTTCAAGCTGCGGCAGCTTGCCATATTGCAGCTCGGCAACTTTTTCCAGCTTTCCTTCACGCTGCATCGCGGCCATCTCGGCCTTGACGTGGTCGATCTCTTCCTTGAGGTTGGCAGTGCCCTGGGCTGCGCCCTTCTCCGCCTTCCAGATTTCTTCGAGGTCGGCGTATTCGCGCTCCAGCTTCTTGATCTCGTCTTCAATCAGACCGAAGCGTCTTTTCGAGGCCTCATCCTTTTCCTTCTTCACCGCCTCGCGCTCGATCTTGAGCTGGATCAGGCGGCGCTCGAGTTTGTCCATCACTTCAGGCTTGGAATCGATCTCCATCTTAACGCGCGCGGCGGCCTCGTCGATCAGGTCGATCGCCTTGTCCGGCAGAAAGCGGTCGGTGATGTAGCGGTTGGAAAGCTCGGCCGCCGCGACGATGGCCGGGTCGGTGATATCCACGCCGTGGTGCAGTTCATATCTTTCCTGCAGGCCTCGCAGGATCGCGATCGTGGATTCCACGCTTGGCTCATCGACCAGCACTTTCTGGAAGCGGCGTTCCAATGCGGCATCCTTCTCGATGTATTTGCGGTATTCGTCCAGCGTGGTCGCGCCGACGCAGTGCAGCTCGCCACGCGCGAGCGCAGGCTTCAGCATGTTGCCTGCGTCCATCGCGCCCTCGGCCTTGCCCGCGCCGACCATGGTGTGCAGCTCGTCGATGAACACGATGGTCTGGCCTTCATCCTGTGCAAGCTCCTTCAGCACCGCCTTCAAACGCTCCTCGAATTCGCCGCGGTACTTCGCACCGGCGATCAATGCGGCCATGTCCAGACTAAGCACTTTCTTGCCCTTCAGCGTCTCGGGTACTTCGCCGTTCACGATGCGCTGTGCCAAACCCTCGACGATCGCGGTCTTGCCCACGCCGGGTTCGCCGATCAGCACCGGATTGTTCTTGGTGCGGCGCTGCAGCACCTGGATCGCGCGGCGGATCTCGTCGTCGCGACCGATCACCGGGTCGAGCTTGCCCTGTCTGGCGCGCTCGGTCAGGTCTATGGTGTATTTCTTCAGAGCTTCGCGCTGGCCTTCGGCCTCCTGCGAGCCGACCGTCTCGCCGCCCCGCACAGCATCGATCGCCTGTGCCAGCGGGGCTTTTGCGACGCCATGCTGCTTGAGCAGCCGTCCGGTCTCACCCTTGTCGTCGCATGCTGCGAGCAGGAACATCTCGCTCGCGATGAACTGGTCGCCTCGTTTCTGCGCGGCCTTGTCGGTAAGGTTAAGGAGATTGCCAAGATCGCGGCCGACCTGCACCTCGCCGCCATGACCTTCCACCTTGGGCAGCCGTTCGACTGCTTCCTTCATAGCGGCCTTCAACGGACCAACATTGCCGCCGGCGCGCGACAGCAGCGAGGAAGCACCGCTGTCGGCGTCGTTCAGCAGGGCCAGCAGCAGGTGCTGGGGCTCGATGAACTGGTTGTCGCTGCCAACTGCCAGACTCTGGGCATCGGACAGGGCCTGCTGCAACTTTGTTGTAAATTTGTCGAAACGCATGGGTAACTCCTGATTGGACAATTGTCCTTGTAATGGAGGAGCTTAGGTTCGATTTCAAGTGGCAGTCAAAAATAAATGGCGGTTTCCCCCCGGCAATAATGATCTGTTTGTCATAAAATATCACAATATCAATTAATCATTATTCCTTGCCCGGACAATGAACGAATGCGGTGATAGAGCCGCCGGAATTCCACCAAAATGTGCTTTTCCCGTTGACCGTTCTTCCGGCTGCAAGTGAGGAGAACCCAACATGAACAGAAATTCCTTGTCTGCACTGATGGCAGGAATGCTGCTGGTGTTTGCCGCTGCACCGGCTGCCCGGGCCGCCGATCAGCGCTTCAAACTGTCCAGCGAATTCGACAACAGCGCCGATAAATACGAAGCCGGTCCATGGATGTTCAAGCTGATCCAGCCGATCGGCCTTTACGGCCGAAATGATGCGGCAACCGTGCAAACCGGGATGGCCGGCAACAACCAATCCATCCTGGGAAACGGCGCAGCAGCCGTCAGCTATAATCTCTATGAAGGCAGCGCATCCTCCCCCGAGGTCAACCTGACCGGCTCCGTCAAGATCGATGGCACGAATACTGGCAGCTCCTTCGGCCTAATCCAGAATGATTACGCAGCCCAGATGGACGTTTACCAGAATATGGACCGTTTCACTGCACGTGGCTCGCTGGGATCGAGATTGATCTCGGGCCCGACCGGAATCACCATCAGCCCCATGATGTATGGTTCGTTCGGCGGCATTTACCAGTTTTCCGAAAACACCAGCACCGGAATCGACATGAGCCTGTCCCAGGGCTCCCCTTCATCGGGAATGCCGGCGCAGGGCCTCAGTGCTTTCGTGAATTACCGGCTCGACAGCAACCTGAAAGCCAGGGGTTACGTATTCAGGGGGATTTCCAGCGGTGCGCCGAAGAATACCGTTGGCGGACAGGTCTATTACGGATTCTAGCAGGCTGTCGCAATTATTCCGGAACTGCGCGGATAATCTGCGATGAGTTCATACTGTCCAGAGGAGTTTCCATGCTTGAGTCCGAATTCGCCGCGCTGATCCGCCGCAATGTCAGCAACTCGTTCGACGAAGACATCGGTACCGGCGATCTGAGTGCCCAGCTGATACCTGCCACACAGAGATCTTCCGCGCAGGTCATCACCCGGCAGAACGGCGTGCTTTGCGGCGCGCCGTGGTTTGATGCCTGCTTCCTCACGCTCGACCCGGACTGCACGATAGACTGGCTTGCCAGGGACGGCGACCAAATCACTGCGGGGCAAATGCTGTGCAAAGTCAGCGGCAATGCGCGCGCACTGCTCGGCGCGGAACGCAACGCATTGAACTTCCTGCAAACCCTGTCCGGCACCGCAACGCGCGCTCGGCGCCATGTGGATGAGGTCGCCGGCATCAACGTCAAGATCATGGATACGCGCAAGACCCTGCCCGGCTTGCGCCAGGCACAAAAATACGCGGTGCGAATCGGCGGCGGACATAACCAGCGCATTGGCCTGTACGACGGAATCTTGATCAAGGAAAATCACATCGCTGCCGCGGGCGGGATCAAGCCGGTGCTCGAACAGGCATTCCGCCTTGCAAAGCCGGGCATCAGCGTGCAAATCGAGGTCGAATCGCTGGCACAGCTAGACGAGGCGCTGGCTGCCGGCGCAAAACTGATCCTGCTCGACAACTTCGACCTTGATAATCTGCGCGCCGCGGTGCAGCACACCGGCCGGCGCGCCGAACTTGAAGCTTCGGGCGGAATCACACTGGAAAATCTGCGCGAAATCGCGCTGACCGGAGTCGGCCGCATTTCGATCGGCAGCCTGACCAAGGACCTGGAGACAATTGATCTGTCCATGCGCTTCAGCGCATAGAACAGCTCAACCGGCAGGCTGCGGGCAAGGGTTTGAATTTCAGTGATGCGACCCCATCTGGCAGCAATCCGAACCCAAAAGGAAAAATCATGACCGAATCACTCCACATCGTTTGCCCGCATTGCGGCGGTGTGAATCGCGTACCCGCAGACAAACTGCACAGTCAGCCCGTTTGCGGCAAGTGCAGGAAAAACCTGTTTGATGCGCACCCGGTCGAGCTAAACAGCGGCAATTTTGCGCAGCACATCAACCGCAATGACATTCCGGTGCTGGTGGATTTCTGGGCGCCGTGGTGCGGTCCATGCCGCATGATGGCGCCCGCCTTCGTGCAAGCGGCAGCGCAGCTCGAACCGCAAATGCGCCTGGCAAAACTGAATACCGAGGAAGCCCAGGAACTCGGCGCGCGCTACAACATCCGCAGCATTCCCACGCTGGCACTGTTCGCGGGCGGCCGCGAAATCGCGCGGCAGGCCGGCGCGATGGATACCGGCGGGATCGTGCGCTGGGCGCGCAGCAAGGCCTGACCAGCCCGGCAAATCAAACTCCCTCCTGCGGGCTCGCCCGGAGATCCCGCTCCCGCCCCCGATATAGTTGATTGAATCAAACGTAACAACCACGGGCATCCCACGGAAGAAGCGCATCAACACCGCTTTGATGGGCCGTGCCGTACATCAGGGAAATCTTATTTTGTCGACATAAATCAAATTTACCGCACAATTTATTAATAATTGTGCTAGTATTTTCACATATTGTCGACAATCGGAGTTTCCCGATGCTGTCCTCACCCGCCGAACAAGGCACTCTCGCAGATATCGCCACGCGCCGCCTGGCGCACAGCATCGTGACCGGCGAACTGGCCCAGGGCCAGAAGTTGAACGAAGCCGAACTGGCAGAAAGCTTCGGAATGGGGCGCGGCCCGTTGCGCGAAGCCCTGCGTCATCTCGAGGGCATGCGCCTGGTAAACCGCATACCCAACGCCGGCGCACGCGTGGTCGTGCTGGACCGCAAGACCCTGTCCGACCTGTATGCGGTGCGCGAAGCGCTGGAAGGCATGGCCTGTCGCATCGCCGCAAGCCAGATGAGCGACGAAGAGATCGCACAATTGGGCAAACTGCTCGACCAGCACGAAGCACAGATCAAAAAGCAGGGCGGCAAGGTCTACTCGCAAAAGGAGGGCGACCTGGATTTCCACTACCAGATCGCGCGCGGCAGCCGCAACCAGATGCTGATGGACCTGCTCGGCAGCGAGCAATACCAGCTATTGCGCATGTGCCGCTACCGCACCAGCCGCAACGCGGAACGCACCGGCCCGGCGCTGCAGCAGCATCGCCAGATCGTCGAGGCGCTGGCGCAGCGCGACGGAGAGCTGGCCGAGATGCTGATGCGCCGGCATATCCGCGGCGCATGGCACAGCATCAGCGAAATGATCGCCAAAGAAGAGGAGGAGGCAGCATGAACAATAC
>JAJDNO010000054.1 GCA_022340615.1 Gallionella sp.
CCGGCGCCGATGATCAGGATGCTTTTTATATCGGTTCTTTTGGGCATAATCTTTTTTGCCGAAGAAATTACAGAGAAAACCGTGTCCTCCCTGCGATCTCTGCAGCTCAGGTAATTCCTTTCTCCATCATTTCCGCGAAGCGGTCGAACAGCATGTCCACATCGTGCGGCCCCGGGCTCGCCTCGGGATGCCCCTGGAAGCAGAACGCTGGTTTGTCGGTCAGTTCGAAACCCTGCAGCGTGCCGTCGAAAAGCGATATGTGCGTGACTCTCGCGTTCGCCGGCAGCGTCGCCGCATCCACCGCAAAGCCGTGGTTCTGGCTGGTAATCATCACGCGCCTGGTCCGGATGTCCTGCACCGGATGGTTCGCACCGCGGTGGCCGAATTTCATCTTCATCGTCTTCGCGCCTACTGCCAGGCCCATGATCTGGTGCCCGAGGCAGATGCCGAACAGCGGTACTGCTGCTTCGATAAATTCCCGGGTTGCCGCGATCGCGTAATCGCACGGCTCCGGATCGCCCGGTCCGTTGGACAGGAACACCCCGTCAGGCTCCATTGCCAGCACTTCCTTCGCGGGGGTTTGCGCCGGCACCACGGTGATGCGGCAGCCCCGCTCGGCCAGCATGCGCAGGATGTTGCGCTTCACGCCAAAGTCATAGGCCACCACATGAAAGCGGGTCTGCCCGGCCTCCGGATAGCCCACGCCCAGTTCCCACTCGCGCTGCGTCCACGGGTACGATTTCGGACAAGTCACTTCCCTGGCCAGATCCATCCCGACCAATCCTGAAAAACCGCGTGCCGCCTGCAGCGCTGCAACTTCATCCGTACCGGTCGCGATGCAGCCGTTCTGTGCGCCCTTCTCGCGCAGGATGCGCGTCAGCCTGCGCGTATCGATGCCGGCAATCGCAACCACGCTGTTGGCCTTCAGGTAATCGGGCAATGATAGTGTGCTGCGGAAATTGCTTACCGCCATCGAAAGATCGCGGATCACCAGGCCGCTGGCAAACACCTGGCGGGACTCCACGTCTTCGTTGTTGACTCCGACGTTGCCGATGTGCGGACAGGTCAGCGTGACAATCTGTTTGCAATAGGACGGATCAGTGAGAATTTCCTGGTAGCCGGTCATCGCGGTATTGAACACCACCTCGCCGACGCTGCTGCCGGCAGCCCCGATCGATATGCCGCGAAATACCGTACCATCGGCTAACACAAGAATGGCAGGTTTCGTTTGCGACACCGGATGACTCCCCAGAAAGACTGACAGCAATGTTACATAAAGAAGCGGGACGAACCGTCTGTTCATCCCGCTTGAATTGGTGCGCCATTATATCCGATCGCAGGGGGTGTATCAAATCCAACCGGCGTGTGCGTTTCTGCGCCAAAGCCGTTGCGGTCTTCGCAAACATGTGATTCGCGACGCGCTGCGGATCAAAATGAACTCAAAGCATCAGCGTGCAATGATGTGCCGGCAGCGGTCAGCTTTTCCGTAGCAGATAGGAATGCCAGCCGCCGAAACGTGCACGCAAATCCGTATTTCCCCGCCGACTGGCGGTTTGCTATCATGCCGTCCGGTCGGTTATAAGGGTTACGCTGTAACTTCCTGACCTGCCCAGTTAATTTAATTACGCCCATCCAGATGAACGCCGAACTGAACAAGAAACACGAACCCAGGACAATCGCGACCAAAGATGTGTACCTGACACTGCGCGAAATGATACTCAGCTTCGAGCTCTATCCCGGTAGTCGCGTCACCGAAACAGAATTGGCTGACCTTTTCCAGGTGAGCCGCACACCTGTCAGGGAAGCCCTGCTCAGGCTCGAAAACGAAGGGCATCTGACTATTCGTCCCAAACAGGGCTGCTTCATCAAACAGATCGATATCGACGAATTGTCCGAGTATTACAAGGTGCGCACCGCGCTGGAAAAAGCGGCAATCGAAGATGCCTGCAATCACATGCCCAAGGAAGAACTCGAGCGTTTGCTCAAGTTATGGAATCCTGAAAAGAGGCCGAAAAAATTGAGCGCCGGCGCAATGGAAGAAAAAGATGAATCCTTTCACATCGCACTGGCCCTCGGCGGGGGGAACTCCACGCTGGTAAGGTATCTGCAGGACGTAAATGACCATATCAGGATTATCCGGCGCGTGGATTTCCAGGATCCGGAACGGGTCCAGCGCACCTACCAGGAACATTACGAAATACTCCTGGCTATACTGGACAGGGAAATGGTCAAGGCACGGGCGCTGATGGGACAGCACATCCAGCGCAGCCAGGATGCTGCAAAAGCCCTGACGCTGACGCAGCTCGCCCGGAAAAAGACGATGGCCAACCGATTTGCCACGTAACGGCCGCGCTGAAAATATTCAGTATCTTCGCCGCACAAGATGCCGATTTACAATCCCCGAAATTCAAACTGAAAGAAGGCGTGATTCGCCAGCCGAACAATGAAACACTCTTATGACGTAGAAGAAGCAAATTTTGATGAGCTGGTTGTTGCACGTTCCGCCGAGGTTCCGGTATTGCTGGATATCGGCGCGGAGTGGTGCAGCCCCTGTCTGGTGCTGGGCCCGATGCTGGAAAAGCTTGTAATTGAATACGGCGGCAGGTTCGTCCTGGCGAAGGTGGATGCCGACGAGAACATGCGCATCGCCGGGCGACACAAGGTGCGCGGTTTTCCGACGGTGATCGCATACAGTCACGGACAGGAGACAGCCCGCTTCCACAGTGCGCAACCGCTCCACTTCCTGCGCAGTTTCATCGACAAGCTGATCGAGCATCACACCACGCACGACTCCACAAGGGTGCAGCAGGCTGACTGATGCCAGATCAGGCGTTCCAGAGCGTCCAGATGCCTATGATGACAAAACCGGCCCCGGCAAAATAGTGCAGATGCTTCTCGTCGATATAGTTCGACAGCACGCCGCCGACCATGACGCTGATACCCGAAGCGACGACCAGCGCCAGCGAAGCACCAAGAAAGACCGTCCACTTGCCGACCTCCCGGTCCGAAGCGAACAGCAGTGTGGCGAGTTGTGTCTTGTCGCCTATCTCCGCAACGAATACCGAGGCAAAGACTGTGGCGAGTGTTCTCCAGTCCATAAATAAATTCCAGGCAAGAAAAATTAACGGAAATACCGGGTTGGCTCCCGGATAAACTGCAGAAGCAGCCGAAAACGATACGGCCAGACCTGTCCGGTCAGGACTTGCGCTTCCTCGAGGAACCGCCAAATCGACCGGCGGCGGAAGTCAAAACCGAGGTCAGCGATGCCGACTGTCCGAGGACTGCCATCAGCACCCATCCCGAGCAGGCGAGTATCGCAACGATAAACACCCAGTTGTAGATATTGTGCGACGCGGCATTCATCAGCGGGTTCAGAATCAGCAGCACAACCGTATAGGCGATTGATACAACGACCAGGCTCACCACCGGCAATACCAGGTGTTGCAGGAACGACCAGCGTCCCCCGAGTTGCTGCAGCGCAATGGCCGAGCGCCGACCGAGCATCCATAACGCGGCCAGTGCAGCACCGTATCCCATGAACCGCACCAGGTGCGACGCGCTGAGCTTGCCTCCAAAAATTGTCGTCTTTATGAACAGCTCCATGCTGCCGATCGCGGCGGCCAATACCAGCGCGACCACGATCACCGCGACATGGCGTACCGCCCAGCTCCAGTCTGTATTCGTTTGCGTACTCTTCGTCATTTTGCGCTTCCCCGTCGGTTGAATATTCCGTTTCAGCATTGCTCACTTGATCCCGAGAACATCCTGCATGTCGTACATGCCTGCCGGATGTTCGGTCAGGAAACGCGCGGCGCGCAGTGCGCCCAGCGCGAAGGTTGCGCGGCTGCTTGCCTTGTGCGTTATCTCGATGCGCTCGCCGGTACCCGCAAACAGCACCGTGTGATCGCCGACGATGTCGCCGCCGCGCACCGTAGCAAAACCGATGGTGGAAGGATCGCGCTCGCCGGTGACGCCCTCGCGTCCGTAAACAGCGCACTTTTCGAGATCGCGGCCCAGGGTTTTAGCGATCACCTCGCCCATGCCGAGCGCGGTGCCGGACGGCGCATCCACCTTGTGGCGGTGATGCGCCTCGATGATTTCGATGTCGTAGCCATGCGCCAGTGCACGCGATGCAGTTTCCAGCAGCTTGAACACCAGATTCACGCCCACGCTCATGTTGGGAGCGAATACGATGCCGATCTGCTGCGCCGCGCTGCCCAGCTGCGCCTTCTGCTGAGCGTTGAAACCGGTGGTGCCGATCACCATGTTCACGCCGAGCTTCTGGCAGATGGAGAGGTGATGAAGCGTGCCTTCCGGCCGGGTGAAATCGATCAACACGTCCGCGCCCTTGAGTACAGCATCGACATCCGCGCTGATCTTCACGCCGCAAGGCGCGCCGAGCTGTTCTCCGGCATCCCTGCCGACCAGCGCGCTGCCGCCGTGTTCCAGCGCGGCGTGCAGTAACATATCCTCAGACTGGAACACGTTCTCCAGCAGCATGCGCCCCATACGCCCGCTGCTGCCGGCGATGGCGATCCTGATCCTGCTCATGGATTATCCTTTAGCCCGCTCATCAGCCTTCGCCTTTGCCGGCGTCGAACCGGCAGGCTCGCCGCCATCGACGATGCGTGCCAGTTTGTCGCCCTCGAAATACAGCGTCATCTTCTGTGTCGCGACGATCTTCCTGGCATGCTCATAGCGGTACACATAGTCCCAGCGGTCCTTGTGGAATACATCCTGGATCAACGGCGTGCCCATCACATAAAGCACCTGAGGCCTGGTCATGCCGATCTTCAGGTTCTCTCGCATCGCCGGGGTCACGTAGTTCCCCTGGCGGATGTCCATCTTGTAAGGGGTCAGCAAGGGTATGTAGAAGCTGTCGCATGAAGCAAGCAGCAGGGAAAGCAAAATTATCGTGATGCGCATTGAGAACCTCATAACAGCCTAAATCATAAATTAGTGCGATGATACCTCAAGCGGCCATACCTAGCATCTCCGCAGCATGCTTGCGCGTCGTCTCGGTAATCTTCACTCCGCCCAGCATGCGCGCGATCTCCTCGACGCGCTGCTGGTCATCCAGCAGGGAAATGTTGCTCAGCGTGATGCCGTCCTCCACGGCCTTGCTGACCAGCCACTGCCGGTCTGCCGCAGCCGCAACCTGCGGCAAATGGGTCACGCACAGCACCTGGTAATCCTTCCCCAGCTTTTTCAGCAAGTATCCGACGATTTCGGCGACGCGTCCGCCAATGCCGCTGTCCACCTCATCGAAGATCAGCGTCGGCACGCTGGCGAGCCGCGAAGTGGCGACCTGGATCGCGAGGCTGATGCGTGACAGCTCTCCGCCCGAAGCGACCCTGGCCAGACTGCGCGTCGGTACACCGGGATTTGCAGCGACCTGGAATTCGACTGCTTCCATGCCGTGCGCGCCGGCCTCTGCCAGCGGAAGCAGCGACACCGCAAAGCTGCCGCCCTGCATCGCCAGCGTCTGCATCGATTCAGTGATTTCCTGCGACAGCTTGGCTGCTGCCTTGCCGCGCGCTGCCGTCAGCTTTTTTGCCGCGGCAAGGTAGTTCTGCCGTGCGGACTCTTCCTGCTCGGCCAGTTCCGCGAGATCGGCATTGCCGCCCAGTTCCTCCAGGCGCGCGACGATGCGCTGCAATGCCTCGTCCAGTTGATCGGGCGAAACCCGGTACTTGCGCGCAGTATCAAGCACAGTCTGGATACGCTGCTCCTGTTCATGCAGGCGTTGCGGGTCGGTATCCATGCGCTGCTGATAATGGCGCAGCGCATAGACGGCTTCCTGCAGTTCCGCCTGGGCGCTTTCCAGCATCTGCAGCGTTTCGCCGAGGCTGGCATCATGCGCCATGCCGTCACGCAAGCGCGTTGCCACTGCATTGAGCTGCGCGAGGCACGCGTTATCCGCCTCGCTCAGCCTGTCAATGCCGAACGCAGCAGTTTCCAGCAGGCTCGCGGCATGCGCCAGCCGTGTATGGTCCTCCTGCACCGCAGCCCATTCCGCAGCGTCGAAACCCAAACCTTCCAGTTCGCTGCGCTGGAATTGCAGCAATTCGCGCTCGGCGGCCACTGCTTCGGCATTCTCGGTCAGGCTGATGCGGCGGCGGCGCAGCGTTTGCCAATCACGATACAGAACGGCGACCTGTTCCGCTGTGTCGATCGCGCCCGCAAACCCGTCCAGCAGCGCGCGCTGGGTATCAGCCCTGAGCAGCGATTGATGGGCATGCTGGCCGTGTATGTCGAGCAGCTGGTCACCTGCAGCACGCAGCTGCTGCAGGGTCGCGCTGCGCCCGTTGATGAAGCCGCGCGATCGGCCGCCGGCATCCAGCACCCTGCGCAGCAGGCACACACCCTCATCGCCTTCCAGTTCCTGCTCGCGCAGCCAGACCTGCAATTGCGGCATCGCGGCGATATCGAACTCGGCTGAGACCTCGGCGCGCTCGCATCCATTGCGCACCATCGCCGCATCGCCGCGCTCTCCGAGCGCCAGCGACAGCGCGTCGATCAGGATGGATTTTCCCGCGCCGGTCTCGCCGGTCAGCACGGTGAAACCCGGCATGAAGTCGAGCTCCAGCGCGGAGACGATCACGAAATCGCGGATGGCCAGGAATTTCAGCATGAATCAGGAAATATCGGGTTTTATAACGTCTGGTTCCACAGCAGCTTCTCGCGCAGCGTGTGGTAATAGCTGTGACCGGCCGGGTGCAGCAGGCAAGCCGTGTCGGGAAGGCGCGTGACAATGATCTTGTCGTGCAGCTGCAATTCATAGCTGGTATGGCTGTCGAAGCGCACGCTCATGTCGCCGGTGCGATGCAGCAGTATTTCTATCTCAGATGAGCTCTTCACCACCAGCGGCCGATTGCTCAAGGTGTGCGGGCAGACCGGGACCAGTTCCAGCACATCGAGTCCGGGATGCAGGATCGGCCCGCCCGAAGACATTGCGTAGGCGGTGGAGCCGGTCGGCGTCGCGATGATCAGCCCGTCGGCGCGCTGGTTGTAGAGATATTCGCCATCGATGCGCACCTCGAACTCGATCATGCTGCCGATATTGTTGCGGTGAACCACCACCTCGTTGAATGCGGAGGCCCTGAATATTTCCACATCGTCGCGCAGCACCCGAGCAGAAATCAGCAGGCGCTGCTCGGTGATGAATTTTCCGTCAAGCATCGCCGTGATGCTGTCCAGCATATTGTCCAGTGTCAGGTCGGTCAGAAATCCGAGCCGTCCCTGATTCACCCCGACCAGCGGAATGTTGCACGGCGACAGCGTGCGCGCAATATTCAGCATGGTGCCGTCGCCGCCCAGCACGATCGCCAGATCCACCGCCTTCCCCATCTCTTCCAGGCTCATCGCCTGGTAGGGGTTGTCCTTCAGATTCCCGGCCGTCAGGCTGTCCACAACCACGGTCAATCCCCGGGATGTCAGGAACTCGGCCAGACGCAGCAGGGGCACCGCGATTTCCGGAGCGTTGTGTTTGCCGATCAGCGCAACATTCTTGAACGGGAATTTCATGGCAGCGATTAAACCACATCGCCCCTGCAATGACAAAGCTGCACAAGCCTTTGCCGGATCGTTGCAATTCTTCCTGCTACCAGCCGGCCTGGTTCACCGGCCGGAAAGATAGCCCGACAATGCGTCGATCTCGTCGTCGGTCAATTTGATGGCCGCCTTGCTCATGATGCCGTCCGTACTGTTGCTGCGATCGCCGCCGCGAAAGTGAAACAGCTGGACCCGCAGGTATTCCCCGTGCTGGCCGCCGATGACCGGATAGGTTGCCTTGACGGGTGCCTTGCCGTTCTCCCCGTGGCAACCCATGCAGGCCGGCATGCCTCTGGCGGGGTCTCCATTCCGGAACAGTTTTTCAGCGGCGGTATTGTCCCCGCTGCCGTCTCCCTGCATTATCTTCAACCCGGAAAAAAAAGCCGAAATATCGGCCACCTCGGTAGCGGTGATCGACCTTGATATCGCGCTCATGATCTGGTGGGTGCGCACACCGGACTGGAAATCGCGCAGCTGCTTCGCGGTATATGCGGCATTCTGCCCGGCGAGATTCGGGATCAGGTCCACGAAGCTGATTCCTTCCGCGCCATGACAACCCTTGCACAGCCCGGATTCGAATTTGCCCGTGACCGGATCGCCGCCACCGGACTGCGCTGGGTTGTCTGCAGGTTCGGCAAAGCAGACCGTCGCGCAGACAAACAGGATCGTTGCAAGCAATCCGGCAATGGATAAGTTTCGCAAGAGAATCAAGGTGCTCAGGGATTAATGAATGAAAATCCGATTAAATCATATCGCCCCGACAATGATAAGTCCGGCGATGGGTGGTATAAGCATGATTGATTTTTCTGCTGATGAAGTGACCGAACATAATCATGAAAACATCATCGCCAGAATGCGCGGCCACACCCGTTGCAGAATTGCTCCCGCCTTCGGAGTTGAGGCAATCAGCGCTGTTCTGGCTCGCGGAATGCGATGCGTTGCGCAAGGCCGAAGGCGTGCGGCGGCTTGCGCAAGCCTGGCGCGCCGGAGAAATCGGGCTGGATACGCACCAGACATTGGACGCACAAAAGCCGATCCCGGGCCAGCCGGCCAAACCGGAACTGGTACCGCCGCTCGCGGTGGGGCGTCGTTCGATGGTCACGCCGGATGGCCGCGCGGCCCTGATCCACGCGCTCACGCATATTGAGTTCAACGCGATCAACCTGGCGCTGGACGCAATCTGGCGGTTTGGCGGCATGCCGCGCGAATATTACGCTGACTGGCTTCGGGTCGCGGATGAAGAGGCGCTGCATTTCTCGCTTTTGCTCGGTCATCTGCAGAATCAGGGCTACGCGTACGGGGACTTCCCGGCACACAACAGCCTTTGGGAAATGGCCGCGAAAACGCAACACGACATCCTCGCACGCATCGCGCTGGTGCCGCGCACCCTGGAAGCGCGCGGGCTGGATGCCACCCCACAGGTGCGCGCCAAGCTTGCGCAGGCCGGGGATGCGGACGCCGCTGCGATTCTGGATATCATCCTGAACGACGAAATCGGGCATGTCGCGACCGGCAACCGCTGGTACAACTGGCTTTGCGGGCAGCGCAACCTGGAACCGGTTGCCGCCTATGCCCATCTCGCCGCCGAATACCAGGCGCCGGCGATGCGCGGACCCTTCAATCTGGCAGCACGCCGCGCGGCTGGTTTCAGCGAGTCGGAATTGTCTGCATTGAGTGATTCGGTCCAGACCTGACTTGAAACTTGCGGTTTTCTTGCGGGTATCGAAACATTCAGCCCTGCCTTATTTCCGCCTCGAACTGCTCGACTGGCACCGGTTTCCCGAACAGAAATCCCTGGAAGTGAATGCAACCGCTCAGTTCGAGAAAATCGCGTTGTGCCTCGGTCTCAACCCCTTCCGCGACCACATCCAGTCCCAGTGCTTTGGCCATTGCGATGATGGTCTGCACGATCGCCGCGTCGTTGGGGTCGCTGGTGATGTCCCGCACAAAGGACTGGTCGATCTTGATCTGGTCCAGCGGCAATCGCTTGAGGTATTGCAGCGATGAATAGCCGGTTCCGAAATCGTCCAGTGAAAACCTGACGCCAAGTTTGTTCAAAGCATTCATGGTCGCGATGGTCTCTTCGATGTTTTCCAGCAGCATGCCCTCGGTCAGTTCCAGTTTGAGACGTCCCGGATCAATCCCGTGATGCAGCACAATATCCTGTACCTGGCTCACGAAATCGGGCTGGCGGAACTGCTTGGCGCTGACGTTCACCGCGACCACGAGTTCACGCATCAATGCATCCTGCTCCCATTCCTTGATCTGGGCGCAGGCAGTCTCCAGCACCCAATGTCCGACCGGCAGTATCAGCCCCGATTCTTCCGCCAGAGGAATGAACTGGCTTGGCGATACCAGGCCGCGCTGCGGATGTATCCAGCGGATCAACACCTCGGCTCCCAGCGAACGATGTGAGCTGTCGACCTGAATCTGGTAGTAAAGGTAAAATTGCCGGGATTCGAGCGCTTTGTGCAATTCGTTTTCCATCGAGACGCGCGCCGAGATGCTCTCCTGCATTTGCCGGTCGAAGAAGCGCAGCGTGTTGCGGCCCGCTTTCTTGGCCTGATACATCGCGATGTCGGCCTGTTTCATCAGTTCGTCGGTGGTCTGCTCGTTGTTGCCGAACAAGGTGACGCCGATACTGGCAGTGCAGTGATACGCATGCAGAGCAAGCTGGTATGTCTGGCCTAGGGAACCGAGGATCTTATCCCCGATCAATTCCGCCTGTGCGGCGGCTTCCAGCGGGTCTTTGCTCATGTTCAACAGCATCACCACAAATTCGTCGCCGCCAAGCCGGGCGACGGTGTCGCCCGTGCGTATGCAGGCCTCCAGCCGCTGCGTAACCTGCTGCAGCAACATGTCGCCGATGTCATGGCCAAGCGTGTCGTTGAGGTTCTTGAAATTATCCAGATCGATGAACAGCAGCGCGCCCGACCTGCCGCTGCGCGCGCTGGAAACCAGCGCCTGGTTGAGCCTGTCCAGCAACAGCCGCCGATTGGGCAACTGGGTGAGTGGATCATAGAACGCGAGATACTGGATCTCTTCTTCCGCCGCCTTGCGCTCGGTAATATCGATATGCGATCCAATGTAATGGGTGACCTTACCGTCGCCGTTCTTGACCGCTGTGATGGCCAGCCACTTTGGATAGATCTCGCCATTCTTGCGCCTGTCCCATATCTCCCCTTGCCATTTTCCGGTGCTCAGCAGCGCATTCCACATGTCGCGATAGAATTCCTCATTGTGGCGGCCGGACTTCAGTAGTCGCGGCGACTTGCCCACCACCTCCTCCTGAGTATAGCCGGTGCTTTCGGTGAACGCGTTGTTGACACGGATGATCATGCCGTTGGCGTCGGTGATCATCAGACTTTCCTGGGACTCGAAGGCAGTGGCTGCGATGAGCAGATTCTGCTCAGTCGATTTTATTTCGTTAATGTCGGTACAGGTTCCAAACCATTTGTCTATCCTGCCATTCTCGCCAAACACCGGCACGCCGCGGATCAGCCACCACAGATATTCGCCGTCTGCGCGGCGAATCCGACATTCGATTTCATAGCTATCGTCTTCCCGAACCGCTTTTTGCCACGCATCCCATGCTTGCTGCTTATCATCGGGATGGAAGGGTTTGGTCCAGCCCTCGCCATAACTTTCTTCCAGGCTAAGCCCGGTGTAGTCAACCCACTGCTGATTCAAATAGATGTTCCATCCGTCTGCCCGGGTGATCCATACGATCTGCGGCATCGCTTCAGCCAGCTGTCTGAACTCCTTTTCACTCTCGACGATTGCAAGTTCCAGCAGCTTTCGCTCGGTGATGTCCTGGACCACCGCAACGAAATTCTCGACTTTTCCGTCCGCATTGCGGATCACGGCCGCAGAAAGGTCTACCCAGATAATGCTTCCATCGCTTTTGATATAGCGCTTCGTCATGCGATAGTTGTTGCGCTTGCCTTCGAGGATCTCTTCGAGGACGACCTGCTCCAGCGCGAGATCCTCCGGATGGGTGAAATCGGCAAAGTTCATGCGGGCCAGCGACTCTGCGTCGTAGCCCAGCATCGCGCGGAAA
Organism: Gallionella sp.; assembly: GCA_022340615.1. Classification (GTDB taxonomy): domain Bacteria; phylum Pseudomonadota; class Gammaproteobacteria; order Burkholderiales; family Gallionellaceae; genus Gallionella. The sequence continues at coordinate 11,615 of JAJDNO010000054.1, forward strand.
GCTTCGTTGAAACTGGCGACCCTTCCGTTGTCATCCGTTGAAGCTATGCCGGTATTGACGTTTTCGAAGATGCTGCGGAACCAGTTCTCGCTCTGCTGCAGCGCCAATTGGACTTTCTTGCGATCCGTTATATCGCTGACTATCACTGCAAACTGCCCGATTTTCGGACTGAATGCCCTTACCTGATACCAGCGTCCCAATTCCCCGGAATAATTTTCATAATCGATCGGCTCTCCTGTCAGTGCGACTCGGCCGAATGTTTCTATCCAGTAGTGTTCTGTTCCGGGCAAGACTTCGAGGACAGTACGGCCGATCATGTCGACGGCCACGAGACCGGTTAACCGTTCATATGCAGGATTGATTTCAACAAAACGGTAATCGACGGGCCGGCCCTGCTCATCGCAGATGACATCGTGCAATGCGAAGCCGGTCGTCATGTTTTCGAACAGCAGGCGCCACTTTTCTTCGCTGGCCAGATATTTTTGTTCGGTTGCTTTCCGCTCGGTAATGTCCTGAACGATGGCCAGGAATAGAGGCCCGTGCCGCATTAAATACTGCAACCGGATTTCCACCGGATAAGTCGTCCCATCCTTGCGTTGATGGACGGTTTCGAAATAAATCACCGAAACATCTTCGCTTTGGAGCGTACCGATTACTAGCCTGAAGCTTTCCGGAGTGAATAGCGGTTTGATATCAACCGGAGTAAGGTGTTTAAGTTCATCCAAAGAGTAACCAAGATTCTTTTGCGCGCCTTCGCTAACCTGAATAAAATTCAGGAGCTTGCCATCGAATATATAGACTTCATTAAACAAACCGTGCAACAAGCTGCCAAACTCTTCCTCAAGCACCTCCGTTTTTTTGCGCATGGTGATATCGCGGATAATGCTGAAGAATGCAGTTTCTCCATTCAAACTGAACGTTTTGCTGCTGATTTCCACGGGAAGTACAGAACCATCCTTGCGAACTTGAGCGGACTCATAGATCAATGAACCCTGTTCCAGCAATTCGGCGATTCGGTCGCCGATGATGGCGGCATACTCTTGCGAAATGAACTTGCTCAGGTGACTTCCGACCATTTCCGCCCGTGTATAGCCCAGCTGTTCATGGCCTGTGCGGTTGATCTCCATGATGATGCCGTCCGAACCGAGCACAAGCATGCAATCTGAGGCCAGATCGAACAGTTCGCGAAACGCGACATCACTGATCATCGTTTTATTCTTGACCGGCTTGCGACTTGCCATAATATTCGTCCACGCCTGAAATGATTATATTCAGCGCCGCTATTACGCACTGTTGCCGAATTCAGATTAACGTCAGCCGCCGATGCATGCAACCAGTATTTCGCTTCATTCATTGACTGCAGCCGCCAAGGTTGCGAGCGTGCAAACCACCCGGTTGCGCGTCAGGCAGCGTGAAGATGTCCATGAATGGAAACGCTTGCCGGTGATTGGCCGGATCCCATTTTTCAAGGGATCCGGAAACCCGGATTCATCGGGTGGCGTGCGTGTCGAAAATGCAATTGCAACGAGCCACAGTCTGGTAGGCTGCCGGTCCCGCCGGATCGTACTACGGCTTGTTGAACCAGCCGTCCCAGTTCGGATAATGCGGAATGATCACGGTATCCGCATCATAGATGCCCTGAACTGACTGCCACAACCCGCGATCCCGTGGGGAACCGATTAAGCCGGTTGAGCATCCCATTGCCGATGGTAGAATTGATGCATGCTTAACGAACGCGCCCAAATCCTGCTCAAGACCCTGGTGGAACGCTACATCAGCGACGGCCAGCCGGTCGGTTCACGCGCGCTGCTCCAGCATTCCGGGCTGGATGTGAGTTCCGCGACCATCCGCAATGTAATGTCCGAACTGGAGGAAATCGGCCTGGTCAGCAGCCCGCATATCTCGGCCGGGCGAATTCCGACCGCGTTGGCATACCGGTTGTTCATCGACACCATGCTGGTTACCAAACCGCTGGACAGCGCGCACGTGCGGCAGATGGAATACAAGCTGCAGCCGGACAACCCGTCGCGGCTGATCGCGCAAGCGTCGAACATACTCTCCGACCTGACGCGCTTTGCCGGTGTGGTTGCGACGGTGAAACGCAACGCGATCACGGTTCGCCAGATCGAATTCCTGCGCCTGAGCGAAAAACGGGTGTTGCTGATCATCGTGATGCCGGACGGCGAGGTCGAGAACCGCGTGCTGCTGCTGGAACGTGACTACACCCAGTCGCAGCTCACCGAGGCCGGCAACTTCCTGAACCAGAATTACATCGGCTGCAGCTTCTCGCAAATCCGCGACCGCCTGCGCGGCGAATTGCGGCAACTGCACCAGGACATGAGCGCGCTGATGGCGGCGGCTCTCGCCGCGGGCGATGCAGCCGAAGCCAAGCAGGACGGTGACTATGTGATCAGCGGCGAGCATCATCTGCTGGATGTCGAGGATCTGTCGGCGGACATGAATCGCCTGCGCGGACTGTTCAACCTGTTCGAGAAAAAAACCGAGCTGCTGCAACTGCTCGAAGCGGGACGCCGCGGACAGGGCATCCATATCTTTGTCGGCAGCGAATCCGGTCTGGCCTCGCTGGACGAGTGCAGTGTGATCAGCGCCCCCTATTCCGCCGACGGCCAGGTTGTCGGCACGCTCGCGGTGGTCGGCCCGAAGCGCATGAACTACGAGCGCGTCATTCCGATCGTGGATATTACCGCGCGTCTGCTTGGCAACGCGCTTTCCCAGCACTGAAACCTGCAACTTCAACCCTGGATCCTGTACATGAGCTACCAGACCGAACCCGCATTTGCGCACGGCACGCCCGTCAAAACCGGCATACTGCTGGTCAACCTCGGCACACCCGATGCGCCCACCGCGAAGGCCGTACGGCCCTACCTGAAGGAATTCCTCAGCGATCCGCGCGTGGTCGAAATTCCCAGACCGATATGGTGGCTGATCCTGAACGGCATCATCCTCAACATCCGCCCGAAGAAATCAGCCGCAAAATATGCGTCGATCTGGACACCGGAAGGGTCGCCGCTGCGCGTACATACCGAAAAGCAGACGGTACTGCTGCGCGGCTACCTGGGCCAGCGCAACAAAACTCCGTTCGTGGTCGACTACGCAATGAGCTATGGCAGCCCATCGATCGCCGGCGTTCTGCAGAAATTCAGGGAACAGAATTGCCGGCGCGTCCTGGTCGTGCCGATGTACCCGCAATATGCCGCCAGTTCCACCGCGACCGTGTTCGACCTGGTATTCACCGCAATGCAGAATATGCGCAGCATGCCCGCGCTGCGCACCATCCGCAATTTCCACGACAACCCCGGTTACATCAAGGCACTTGCAAGCAACGTGAACGATTACTGGATGAAGAACGGCCGCCCGGAAAAGCTGGTGATGAGCTTCCACGGCGTGCCCCAGTACACGCTGGACAAAGGCGATTTTTACCACTGCGAATGCCACAAGACCGGACGTCTGCTGGCACAGGAACTCGGCCTGAAACCAGAGCAATACACCGTCAGCTTCCAGTCGCGCTTCGGCAGGGCGGAATGGATCAAGCCCTATACCACCGCAACACTGGTCAATCTCGGCAAGCAGAAAACCAGCCGCGTTGACGTGGTCTGTCCGGGCTTCGTCGCGGATTGCCTCGAGACGCTGGAAGAAATCGCGATGGAAGGCAAAACCGATTTCCAGCGCGCAGGCGGCGGCGAATACCACTACATCCCATGCCTGAACGAACGCGACGACTGGATGCACGCGCTGACCGACCTGGTGATGGACAACCTGCACGGCTGGCTGATCGAGCCTGATGCAGCAGAGCTGGAACAGGGCAGATTGCGCGCCCTTGAGATGGGCGCGAAGAAATAGGAGGGATCCTGTTCAAGCTTGGCGTTCCGTCTTCCCTGAGCGTAGCGCAACGAATTCGAAGGGAGCAAAATCAACACCTCCATGAAACACATGAAGATCAAAAAATAATGCCGGTTCAAAAACTCCCCCCCGCCGAACTACGCCTCACTGTCGCGCCCGATACGCTCGGTTTCGCCGACACATCCGAGCTGATCGGGCAAACCCTGCCATGGATCGGCCAGGATCGTGCCGAAGCAGCCGCGCGCTTTGGTCTCGCGATGGATCAGCCGGATTACAACCTGTTCGTGCTGGGCGAGGTCGGCAGCGGTCGTTCTTCGCTGCTCAGGCAGGCGATGCTGGCTGCCGCCGCGAGCAAAGCGGTGCCGCCCGACCTGTGCTATCTGCATAATTTCGATGCGCCGGAACGTCCGCACGCGCTGCGCCTGCCTGCCGGCCAGGGGCGATTGCTGCGTCAATTCATGGCACAGATGATCAAATCGCTGCAGACGGAAATACCCCGGCAGCTGGATGGTCAGGATTTCAAGGCTGAAAGCGAACTCATCGAAAAAACCTGGAAGACCGAGGAAGCCAAGGCCTATGCCGAACTTGAGGCATATGCCGAAGCCCGCAGTTTCACGATGCACCGCGAAACCGGGCACATTCTGTTCACGCTGCTGGGGAAAAAGGGGCGCGCCTATACCGAGGATGAAGTGCTTGCGTTGCCGAAAGGACGCCGTGCCGAGATCGCGCTGGCCGAACAGGAGTTGCGCGCGGAGATCGCCCGCTATTTCGACAGGACCCGGCCGCTGGAACGGATCAAGAATGAGAAATTGGCAGCATTGCGGCGCCAGATGGTAAAACCGCTGCTGGAGCACGAACTTCACGATATCCGTTCCGGGCTGAAAAAGCAGATCAAGGATGCGGTCAAGCTCGCCGCATATCTGGATCAGGTCGAACAGGATGTGCTCGAAAATCTGGAGTTGTTCAAGGTTTCCGATAGCAACGAGGAGATCAGGTCCGTGGCATTAAGCACGCTACTGTCCCGCTACCGCGTCAATCTGGTGGTGGACAACGACGGACTGAACGGCGCGCCGGTGATTGTGGAGGACAACCCCTTGTTCCGCTCGCTGTTCGGCAGCATCGAATACCAGTCGGAGAACGATGTGCTGGTAACCGATTTTTCCCGTATCCGCGCAGGCAGTTTGCACAGGGCGCACGGCGGCTTCCTGATGCTGCATATGCGCGACCTGCTGGCCGATGCCCTGGTATGGGAAAAGCTGCGGCGCTTTCTGCGCAGCGGCAGGCTGCAGATCGAGGAGCCCGGAACTGCTATCGCGCCGATTGCCGCGGTTTCGTTGGTGCCCGAGGCGGTCGATGTAGAGACCAAGATCATCATGATCGGCTCGCGAGAGCAATATTACGAGTTGCAGGAGGGCGACCCGGAGTTCGCGCGCCGCTTCCGCGTCAAGGTGGACTTTGCCGAAAGTTTTTCATCAAACGCCGGGACCCGCCGCGCCACGGCCATCTTCGTCGCGCATGCCTGCCGTAACCTTGGGCTGCCGCATTTCTCCGCAGCGGCAGTTGCGCGGCTGGTCGAGGAAGGTCATCGCAAAGTGGATGACCAGTCGCGCCACAGCGCGATCTTTGCCGAAACCGAGGCACTGCTGATGGAAAGCGCCGCGCTGTTGCGCTCCCGAGCCGGCAATCCGGCCGCGTTACCGGCGGTGAAAAATCCGCTGGTCGAAGCGCGTGATGTCGAGGCGGCGATACATGCGCGCACGCTGCGCCACGATTACCCCGACCAGCGCATGCAGCAATCGATTGTCGAAGGCGATGTACTGATCGAGTTGCAGGGAAAAACAGCCGGCCAGATCAATGCGATGACCCAGATCGACCTTGGCGATTACCGCTTTGGTTTCCCGGTGCGGATTACCGCCCGCACCTTTGCCGGCGAGGATGGCCTGCTCAACATCGAGCGAGAGGTGGAACTGTCCGGGCCGATCCACGACAAGGGCGTGCTGATCCTGCAGCACTACCTGTCAGCACTGTTTGCCCGGAACGCGCCGCTCGCACTGAACGCATCCATCGTGTTCGAACAGGAATATCACGGCGTGGAAGGTGACTCCGCTTCCTGTGCGGAACTTTATGTATTGCTTTCGTCGCTGTCCGGCCTGCCGCTTAAACAGGGTATTGCGGTGACCGGCGCGGTCAACCAGCACGGCGAAATACTGCCGGTGGGTGGCATCAACGAAAAGATCGAGGGATTTTTCCGCATTTGCGCAACGGCAGGGCTGGACGGCAGCCAGGGTGTATTGATCCCGCACCGCAACCGCCGCAACCTGATGCTGGGGCGCAACATCGCGGAGGCGGTGGAACAGGGACTGTTCCATATTCACACCGCAGAGCTTGCGGTCGAGGGCATGGAACTGCTCACCGGATATCCGATTGGCACTGCCGATCCGGCAGGCAGGTATCCGCTCGACTCCGTGCTCGGAAATGCGCAGCGCACCCTGATCGCCTACCGCCGCGCCTGCCAGGTATCGGGACACCATGAGCCGGAACAATCCAAATCGGGACACCGGCGGGTACGCTGAAACGACGATACGGAACAACCGATGAATCCCGACAATCCTTCTGCGAACCCGATAGGCGTGTTCGATTCCGGCGTGGGCGGACTCGCGGTACTGAAGGAAATCCGCCGCGAGTTGCCGGGCGAAGACCTGCTGTATGTGGCTGATTCCGCGCATGCGCCGTATGGCGATAAAACCACCCGGCAGATCGAGGCCCGATCGATTGCGATTGCGGAATTTCTGGTCAGCCGGCACGCCAAGGCCATTGTCGTAGCCTGCAATACAGCGACCGGTGCCGCGGTCGAAACGCTGCGCGCAAGATTCTCTCTACCCATCGTCGCGATGGAACCGGCCGTCAAACCCGCAGCGGCGCACACAAAAACAGGGGTAATCGGGGTGCTGGCCACCAGCCGGACGATCACAAGCGAAAACTTCGCAAAACTGCACCAGCGTTTTGGCGCGGACGTCAAAATTCTGATGCAGGCCTGCCCTGGGCTGGTCGAACAGGTCGAGGCGGGAAAACTGTCCGCTCACGAAACCCGTGCGCTGGTGGAAAGATATGTGCTGCCTTTGTTTGAGCAGCATGCCGATACCATCGTGCTGGGCTGTACCCACTACCCGTTTCTGGCCCCGCTGATCCGCGAGATCGCCGGCGCTGCGGTCACCATCATTGATCCGTCCCCGGCAATTGCGCGCGAACTGCGCCGGCGCCTGAGCAGCGCAGCGCTGTTGTCAGCAGGACCCCCGGCCGGCAGCGTGCGCTTCTGGAGCAGCGCGAACTCGGAAACGTATCGCCGGTTGATTTCCGGATTGTGGAACGCCGAGATTGAACTGCAACAGTTACCGGACAGCCCTGAAAAGACTGCAGTCTGAAGTCCGGTTTTCGACTTCCGCACTTTTCTCCTTCGCCCAGCCCCTAAGCTTTTGCTGCGACCCCGGACATCCGTCGGCGGCGCCAAATTCCGAATGTAAAAATCGACTTGAAAATTGTCGCCGAACATCCATATTGGAACTACCAGCAGGAAATTATTGCGATGCTGGACAAATTCTCATATTTCAACTTTTATATTGGAGAACGATCATGAATATAGTGAAATGGGATCCATTCGTGGAATTGGAAGATGTGTCTAAGCAGCTGAACCGGATTTTCGGCAGATTCCCGGCTCGTTCCGAGCCGGCGCGCGAATTGCTTGCCACGGCCGACTGGGCACCCAGCGTCGATATCGCCGAGACCGAAACGGCATATTTGATCAAGAGTGAAATTCCCGGCGTAAACAGGGAAGATGTCAAGGTCAACATCGAAAACGGCATGCTCACGATGAGCGGCGAACGCAAGCAGGAAAAGGAAGAGAAGGGCAAGAAATTCCACCGCGTCGAGCGTTCCTATGGCAGTTTCATGCGCAGCTTCCGGTTGCCGGATAATGTAGACGAAGCGGCGGTCAAGGCCGAATTCAAGGACGGCATGCTGAACGTCACACTGCCAAAGACCACCCAACCAAAAAACAAGGCGATCTCGATTAACGTTTCATAACATCTCTGCAGCCCCGCCCCTGCGGGCGGGGTTGCGCGGGGAAAGTTTCCGCCGGAAACGGCGGCTTTATTCGTCGCTCAGATGGGGCGTAACTCCCTCTGCAGGTTCGCCGGTTTCCGGGTCTATCCAGCTTGATATACCGATTTCCTCCTCGGCATCTTCCAGAGACTCGCCTTCTTCATATTCGCTTTCGCCCTGCACTTCCATATCCTGCTCGGCTTCGAGCAGAGTGGCATAAGGGCCATACTCCTTCCCGGTGAGTTTGTCCTGCCAGTAAAAGCCATCCGGCCGTTCAATTATCTTGGCCGGTACGGTTTCGGACGGTGCGGCGGATGCTTCAGTCTTGGTCTTGGACTTGGGGTTGGACTTGGTCATCGTTACCTCCATATTGCATGACCTGCAGGCGGGTAACCTGCAAATACCGATTTACAATTTGATGAAGTGTTCCCGGTAATGTTTCATCTCGCTGATGGATTCGTAGATATCGGCCAGCGCTTCGTGCTTGCCGTGCTTTTTGATTCCCTGGGCGATATCGGGTTTCCAGCGCTTTGCCAGTTCCTTGAGGGTGCTGACATCGAGGTTGCGGTAATGGAAATATTCTTCCAGTTTCGGCATCCAGCGTGCCAGGAAGCGCCTGTCCTGACAGATCGAGTTGCCGCACATCGGAGAGGTGCGGATCGGCACATATTCGGCGAGGAATTCAAGCATCCGGGCTTCCACCATCGCTTCATCCAGGTTGGACGCCTTCACCTTGTCGATCAGTCCGGATTTGGCATGGGTAGACTTGTTCCACGCATCCATGCCGTCCAGCACGCTGTCGGGCTGATGCACGACCAGCACCGGCGCTTCCGCGATCGTTTCCAGGTTGTTGTCGGTGATTACCAGTGCGACCTCGATGACCCGGTCGGTGTCCGGCACCAGACCGGTCATTTCCATGTCTATCCAGATAAGGTAGTTTTGGTTTTGTGCCATAATTCGTGCAATCGTGATGGGAACGCTGTGACGCGTATTGTGTCACAACCCCGCCTGCTTCGAACACTGAAATAACGACCCCCTATGACTGCATCGCAATTCACTTACGTTTTCATCGCCGCGCTGGCGGCAACCACGCTTGCCAAACTGTGGCTGGCGCGCCGCCATCTGGCACACATCGCTTCGCACCGCAGTGCCGTGCCGGATGCATTCCACGAAATCATCCGGATAGCCGAGCATCAGAAGGCTGCCGACTACACGTCGGCCAAGACGCGCTTCGACATGCTGGGCACCCTGTTTGACGCGGTGCTGCTGTTGGCATTTACCGTCGGCGGCGGCATTCAGTTCATCGCCGACAGGTGCAACAGCTGGTTCAGCGCTCCGATCGCACAGGGCGTCGCCACCATCGTCGCGGTGCTGGTGCTGTATTCCGTGCTTGAAGCCCCGTTCAATATCTATCGCACCTTCGTGATCGAGGCACGCTTCGGCTTCAATAAAATGACCTTCCGGCTGTACCTGCTGGATGCGCTCAAAGGCATGCTGATCGGCGCAGTCCTCGGCTTGCCGCTGCTATCTGGCGTGCTGTGGCTGATGGGCCGCATGGGCAGTTACTGGTGGCTGTATGTGTGGGTCGTGTGGGTGGTATTCAATCTGCTGATCCTGTTTATCTACCCGTCCTTTATTGCACCGCTGTTCAACAAATTCTCTCCGCTGCAGGACGAGACGATGAAGGCACGCATCGAGTCTCTGCTCAGGCGCTGCGGATTTACCGCACAGGGGCTGTTCGTGATGGACGGTTCGAAGCGCAGCGCCCACGGCAATGCCTACTTCACCGGTTTCGGCAAAACCAAGCGCATCGTGTTTTTCGATACCCTGCTGGAGCGCCTCAGCATCAACGAAGTCGAGGCGGTGCTGGCGCATGAACTCGGTCACTTCAAGCGCCGCCATGTGGTGAAACGCATCGTGGCAACCTTTGCGCTTAGCCTGGTGTTCCTGTGGGTGCTCGGCCTTCTGATGCAGACCACCTGGTTCTATCAGGGGCTGGGCGTCACCACGCCGAACACCGCGCTCGCGCTGTTGCTGTTCTTCATCACGCTTCCGGTATTCAGCTTCCTGCTGGGGCCCGTGATATCGGCCTACTCGCGCAAGCACGAGTTCGAAGCTGACGCCTATGCCGCGAAGCAGACCGATGCCGGCGACCTGGTCAGCGCACTGGTCAAGCTTTACCAGGACAATGCGGCAACCCTGACGCCCGATCCGCTTTATTCACGGTTTTACGATTCGCATCCCCCGGCCATGGTGCGCATTTCACATTTGCAATCCGCACATGCCTGAACCTGATACATCAACAAGGAGGACCTTCATGAAACAGATCGCAACCCTGATTTTCCCCGCCATGATGCTGCTGGGCGCTGCCGCTTCGGCTTCGGCCAATCCTTTTCCAAACGGCAATCCACAGACCGGGGAGAAGCTGTTTGCGCAATACAATTGCAACCAGTGCCATAACGCAATTATGGGAGGCGACGGCAACAAGATTTTCACCCGCCCGAACCGCATCAGGAACACCCCGGAAGGGCTGATTGAGCAGATCGGCATCTGCAGCGGCAACGTGAAAGCGCACTTTACGCCTCAGGAAACGCAGGACATCGCTTCATACCTCAACATATTTTACAAGTTCAAGTGAGCAGGCCATGAGCACAGCAAGTGACTTGACCTGCAGGCACTGCAAACCCTGCGAAACCGGCACGCCGCCGCTTTCTAACAAGGAAGCCGACAGCCTGATGCAGCAAATCACGGGCTGGCAGCGCTATGACCACCTGATCAGCAAGACCTTCCATTTCAAGGATTATTACCAGACCATCGCTTTCGTGAATGCGGTCGCATGGCTGTCGCACTCCGAGGATCATCACCCCGAAATCACCGTCACCTATAACAGCTGCCGTGTGGAGTACACCACCCATTCCGTGCACGGGTTGTCGGAAAACGATTTCATCTGCGCCGCCAAAGTGGACGCGCTGTTGAAGATTTGATGCGCGCGCCTGATTTCAATTCGAAGGTGAGACAAGGCGGCAACGAGTGAACGCCGATGGCAGTGCAAGCAGCACGACGATGTGTGAACGGGGCAGCCAGCGAAGTATCACCGATGAACTGGAATCGGGACAAATAATTGCCGCGTTCGGCCGCCAGTATCTGGTTCGCCTTGCTGACGGCAGCGAAATCGCCTGCCTGACGCGCGGCAAGAAAAGCGAAGTGGCATGCGGTGATCTGGTCGAAATCCGGCGCACCGCTGACGCGACTGCCGGAGATGGCGCTCAGGGCGTAATCGAACGCGTCGCGCCGCGCCGCTCGCTGCTGCATCGCTCGGACGCCTACCGTGAAAAACTCATCGCAGCAAACGTCACGCAGATCATCGTGGTCGTCGCAGCTGAACCGTCTTTCAGCGACGAGTTGCTGGCACGCTGCCTGGTCGCCGCATACGACCAGAAGCTCGAGGTGCTGATCGTGCTGAACAAATGCGACCTGTCCGCTGCCGCCGCGGCCGCTCGCAAGCGCCTCGCCCCCTATTCCGCGATCGGCTACCGGGTTCTGGAAATCAGCGCGAAACAGGATGTGTCCGCGCTGCGCCCGTTCCTGCAAGGCAACACCAGCGTGCTGGTCGGGCAATCCGGGATGGGGAAATCCACGCTGATCAACTCGCTGCTGCCCGGCGCGCAGGCCGCCACCCGGGAAATTTCGGCGGTGCTGGATTCCGGCAAGCACACCACCACGCACGCGCGGCTATACCGGATCGATGCGAATAGTTCGCTGATCGACTGTCCCGGGGTTCAGGCCTTCGGCCTGCATCACCTGAGCTTCGGCGGTATAGAGCAGGGCTTTGTCGAATTTTCGGACTATCTGGGCCAGTGCCGATTTCACGATTGCCATCACCTTCATGAACCGGGCTGCGCATTGCGCAAAGCGGCCGAGGAAGGAAAAATCGATGCGCGCAGGCTGGAACTGTTCCAGCAAATCGCCGGACACAAGTCCTAGCTGCGCGGGTCCTGCCTAGATCAGAAGGGGCGGCTCGTTCATCAGCGCGATCTGCTCGCGCAATTCCAGGATACGGTCCTGCCAGTAGCGTTGCGTATTGAACCAGGGAAATGCCGCTGTAAACGCGGGATCCTCCCAGCGCCGCGCGATCCATGCGGCATAGTGGATCAGCCGCAGCGTGCGCAATGCTTCGACCAGATGCACTTCGCGGGGGCTGATGTCGGAAAAATCCTCGTAACCTGCCATCAGGTCGGAAAACTGCCGTGCCATGTCCACGCGCTCGCCTGAAAGCAGCATCCACAGATCCTGGATAGCCGGGCCCATGCGGCTGTCGTCGAAATCCACGAAGTGAGGGCCGTCATCGGTCCACAGCACATTGCCGACATGGCAATCGCCGTGCAGACGTATATTCTTCACGCTGCCGGCGCGGTCGTAGCAGCGCCGCACACCGTCTAGCGCCTGCGCAACCACGCCGCGATAGACTTCTGCCAGTTCTGCCGGAATGAAGTCGTGCGTCAGCAGGAACTCGCTCGGTTCGATGCCGAAACGCTCGATGTCGAGCGTGGGTCGATAGCGGTAAGGATCCAGCGCACCGACGGCATGGATGCGCCCGATAAAGCGGCCCATCCATTCCAGCGTGTCGCGGTTATCCAGTTCCGGCGCATGACCGCCGTGCCTGGGGAACACTGCAAAACGAAAACCGTTGAACTCGTGCAAGGTATTGCCGTTGATTTCCAGTGCCGGCACCACCGGGATCTCGCGCTCAGCCAGCATCGCGACAAACGCGTGCTCCTCCAGTATTTCGGCGTCTGTCCAGCGCTCCGGCCGATAAAACTTGGCGATCAGCGGAGGGCCTGCTTCCGTCCCCGCCTGATAGACCCGGTTCTCATAGCTGTTGAGGCCAAGCAATCGTCCATCGCCGTTGAAACCGATGCTGTCCAGCGCATCCAGAACGATATCCGGGGTAAGCTCGGAAAATGGTTGTGTCTGCATATCCCGATTGTACGGCAGGTGGGCATGCGCCTGTTGCACAAACCCGCGCATGAATCAGCCGAAGGAAGCGGCATATTGAATGCGGATTCAACTATCAGAGTTCACGATGCCATCGTTGTCGGCCACGACAAGATGGACTAATTCAGTCGGGTTTGAGCCCCGACAACTGTCTCGTGGTGATCATGCATTCTGCTTGTCCGTATACAAATAGATGGCTGCAACAAATACACACATTTTAGGAAACTATTCGCTATTGTATCAATCTAAGGTTGTAGTATTATTTGATAGCAGGCTCAGTAACCTTAATAATTAAACTTCTTCAGGAGAGAGAAATCATGGAAGAGCATCTGGACACCAAAAACTTGAGAATCGTGCAGCAGGAAAAGCTGAAAGAGTTGCAAGCCCAGCAAAAAAACCTGAAAGAGTTGCAGGCTGAACTGGAACGGATCAACACCAAAATCAAGAACCATGAAAAACTTTCGGAGGATGACACCAAATTTATCGGCAATCTCGGCTGGCTCAGCGCATTGTCGGTGACGATCGCGGCGATCGCATCCAGCCTGTAATTTACAGGCCTCCAGCCCGGCCAGGAAATGGCGGGCGGCAAAAAAGGGCGGGGTATCCGCCCTTTTTTTCGTACAAAAATCCGCAGTTGCAGCTAGACAGTATTGCCTGCCAGACAGATGCAAGCCCTTGGCCGGCGACTATCCGATCAAACTGGCCATCGACAACAGCAGCAGCATGATCAGCCAGAGCACCACCGCACGCCATACCAGGCCGACCGCGCTTTGCATGAAATCGGTGTCGGCATCCCGGTCGGTACCCAGTTCCGCCCTGTCCTCCAGCGATCCGTCCTGAGGTATCGGCATGCCGAGACGCACTCCCAGCGCACCCGCACCGCTGGCCAGCAATATGCCCGTTTCGTAGTCAGGCCATGTTGACGCCTGGGTGCGCCAGCAGTGAATGGTATCTTCGAAATTCCCGACGATCGCAAAAGCCATCGCGGTCAGGCGAACCGGCAACCATTCGAGTATATAGAACGCGTTTCGCGCAAATGCGCCGAATTCGCCCGGCACGGTTCCGTCCGGTTCGCCTTCGTCGAACGATTCCGGTGCCGCTTGAGCTGAGACCTCCTCCGTGCCGAACCCGGCATTCCAGTGCGTGCTGAGGAACAACCCCAGTCGATACAGCAGCGCGCCGGCTGCACCGCCCAGACCCAGCGCGCTGAACAGCACGAACCACGCGATCACGCCGAACACGTTGCGATGTGATGCGATCAGCGCCTGCTCGATCGTGACGCGGGCCACTTCTTCCGCATTCAATTCGTGCGAAGGGATGCCGCGCCAGTCCGACAGCAGGCTGCGCGCCTCGTCCAGCCGGTCTTCGCGCAATGCCAGCTGAATATCGGTGAAGTAGTGGCTGAATTGCCGGAATCCCATCGTGAGATACAGCACCAGCACATTAAATGCCCAGCCCATGATCGGATGGACGCGATCCAGCAGCGAATACGCCGCCATCACGGCGAACAGCAGCGGGAGCACCGCAACCAGCCAGGCTATCGTGCCATGCCGGCGCTGACCGGCATTGAAGTGGTGCTGAAAAAACATCACGTATGCTTCCAGCCAGCCATACAGATACTTGCGCGAAGACAGCGGTTGGAGCTGTTCCAGCAACAGCGCGGCGATCAGGGCAAACAGGCTCATGGCATCGGGATTCACTTCAAGATTCGGATGGAATGAAAGATAGCACACTACGGTCGCATTGCGCAGCTTGAACGGGAAGTATGGCAGCCCCCTGCCCGCTACCTGCTGTCTACCCGTCGCGGGTATGAGAGAATCGCAAACAAACCGCTTGATATTCGATACGCAAATCTGCACGATGAGTCAGAGACATTTCCACGATTCCCCAGGAGTTGCCATCAGGAACCCGACGCTCAAGATGTTCTCCGATACGGCATTGGCCACGATGGGCCTGCGACTGTTCGGTTTTGCCAAAATTCCGCTGATGCTTTACGTCAGGCCCTCCGTGAAAGAGATTTCGAACCAGAGCGTAGTGGTCAGAATTCCGCTGACCAGAAGAACCCGGAACCATCTCGGATCGATGTACTTCGGCGCGCTTGGCATCGGCGCGGACTGCGCAGTCGGGGCGCTGGCCATGCATCTGATCAAACAGCAGCCCGTCAAGGTATCCCTTATTTTCAGAACCTTCAGCGCAGAATTTCATCAGCGCGCCGAAGGCGACGTGGATTTTTGCTGCAAACAGGGAACTGAAATTGCCAATCTGGTCGCACAGGCAGCAGCATCGGATCAGCGGGTCGAGATGGCAATCGATGTAATCGCGACCGTCCCTGATCGTGGCAACGATCCGGTTGCGACGTTCAGGTTGACGCTGTCCATGAAGCGTCGTCCATAATCCGGTTGATAATAGATTGAACCCACTGTTGCAAGCAGCCCTTCAAATTCCCGGCCTGATCGGTTTGCTGTTTATCGCATCGGCGGCCGGCGCAACCGATGCAAAAACCGGCACGGCAGCGCCCTCCGATTTTCCGGCGGCCTATTATCTTAAGCTCGCGGCCCATGGAAAAAGTATCCTGCGGGTGGATTCCCCGCATTCACTAGTCACCATCGAAGTGCATCGTGCAGGTATGCTCTCTGGCCTGGGGCATGACCATGTCGTTGCGAGCCGCGATGTCGCTGGTTACGTATCCGTCAGCACAGGGGTGTCCGACCTGTATGTGCCGCTCAATTCCCTGGTCGTGGATGACCCCGGCTTGCGGACCGCGGCCGGGATGAACACGCAACCTTCGCAGAAGGATATCGCGGGCACTCGCCGCAACATGCTGACCAGAACGCTGGACGCGGCGCATTTTCCATTTGCGCTGATCCATATTGCCCGGAAAGATGACAGCCGGCTGAAGGTCGCGATCACGCTGCATGGCATCACGCGCAACTATGCAGTTGACGCGCGGTTTGAAAACGTTACGGGCGGGATTTCTGTCGCAGGCAGCATGTCTTTCCGGCAGAGCGATTTCGGCATCACGCCGCTCGCCGTACTTGGCGGTGCGCTGAAAGTTCAGGACAGGGTGGATTTACGCTTCGCCATACTTGCGCAACGCAATTGACCCTCAAGCAATCAGTGTATCGCGTGCCTGGAAAAATGCCGTGGTCGGAAACCCAGTGCGGCCAGCACTGCAAAGTAAACTGCCACGCCACCGCCCACCAGCCCGGCCAGCCTAAGGATGCGCAACCAGCCCGAGCCGGTCAGCCAGCTTTGCTCGCTGCCCATGCCCAGCCACAGCGTAATCCCCAGCGCCACCACAGCAATGGCCACCTTCAGAAAAAACTTCGCCCAGCCCGGCTCGGGCTGGTAGATGCCGCGCTTGCGCAGGTAATAAAACAGGATAGAGGAATTCAGGCATGCGGCGAGCCCGATCGACAAGGCCAGGCCCGCATGATGCAACCAGCCGACGAACATCGCATTCATCGCCTGCGTCGCCAGCAGGGTCACGATGCCGATTTTCACCGGGGTCCTGATGTCCTGGCGCGCATAGAAACCCGGCGCGAGTATCTTCACCAGTATGATGCCGATCAGACCGACGCTGTAACCGACCAGCGCATAGCTGGTCATCATTACATCGTGCGCGTCAAACGCGCCGCGCTGGAAAAAAGTCGATAACAGCGGCACCGCAATCATGCCCAGGGCCAGCGCGGCGGGCAGCGTCATCATGATGGTCAGGCGCAGGCCCCAGTCCAGCAGCCTGGAATATTCCGCGGTATTCTTGTCGGCATGGCACTTCGAAAGCGACGGCAGCAGGATGGAGCCCAGCGCGACACCCAGCACACCCGATGGAAACTCCATAAGCCGATCGGCGTAATACAGCCAGGACACGCTGCCGGCGACCAGAAACGACGCGAAGATGGTGTTGATGATCAGGCTGATCTGCGCGATCGACACGCCGAACACCGCCGGCCCCATCTGTCTGATCACGCGCCGCATTCCCGCGTCCTTCAGACTGAAGCGGATGCGCGGCATCATGCCGATCTTCTTCAGAAACGGAACCTGGAACGCCAGCTGCACCACGCCCGCGACGAACACCGCCCAGGCCAGCGCCAGGATGGGCGGATCGAAATATGGTGCCAGCCACAGCGCGGCGCCGATGAAGCAGATGTTCAGAAGTATCGGTGCAAAGGCCGGCACCCAGAACCGGTTATAGGTGTTGAGAATGCCAGCCGCGACCGCAACCAGCGAGATGAAGAAGATGTATGGTGTAGTGATGCGCAATAACTGCACGGTCAGGTCGAACTTCGGCATGTCCTTGAGAAAGCCCGGCGCGCTGACAAACACGAAAACCGGCGCGGCGATGATGCCGACCAGCGTGACCACGAAAAGTATCAGCGCCAGCATTGTGGTCACGTGGTCGACCAGCAGCTGTGTTTCCTCATGGCCGCGGCGGTTCTTGTATTCGCCGAAGATCGGCACGAATGCCTGAGAGAACGCGCCCTCCGCGAACAGCCGGCGAAGCAGGTTGGGCAGCTTGAACGCGACGAAGAATGCATCGGTCGCGATGCCCGCGCCGAATATCCTGGCGATCAGCACATCGCGCACGAATGCCAAAATGCGCGAAACCAGCGTCAGGCTGCTGATCGTGGCCAATGATTTAAGTAAATTCATGCAGCATCAGGACAAGGGATTCAAAAGGTTGCGTATCATAACACCGGCAATGGCCCATTCTGCCTGCCTGCCGCCTCGGCAAAAAGATTTGCAAAAATACGCGCAAGTCTCTAGAATGCGCGCCTTTCGTGTTACCGAATTTACTTTAGGAGTAGTCATGGCAAATAGCGCACAGGCACGCAAACGCGCACGTCAGGCGGTCAAACTGAACGCTCACAACAGCGGCCAGCGATCGGAATTGCGCACCGCGATCAAGAAAGTGGCTAAAGCCATCGCGGCCGGAGACAAGGCTGCCGCCCAGGCCGTATACCAGTCTTCCGTCAGCACGGTGGACAGGATTGCCGACAAGAAGATCATCCACAAGAACAAGGCAGCACGCCACAAGAGCCGCTTGTCTGCGGCAATCAAGGCAATGGCTTAAACACCCGGGTTATAACGCTTGCGTTGATGTTTCAGACATAATCCGCGGCTTGGCCTGAGTTCTTTGACGGCCTCGCAATGGCGAGTAGTATTATCAAGCCGACAGCGATGTCGGCTTGTTTGCTTTTTCGGGGTTGATTTTTCTTGCGCGGTTGGGGCCGTTTGGCTCAATATACGCCACTTGATTGATACAGAACGGCGGCTGGTCCGCCGTCATTATTTTATGTCGCACATAATGAATACATATGCCCGTCTTCCCGTCGCTTTCGAGCGCGGCGAAGGTGTGTGGCTCTGGGATACCGAAGGCAAACGCTACCTGGACGGTCTGGCGGGCATCGCGGTAAACACGCTGGGACACGCGCATGCGCGTTTCACCGCTGCGCTCGTCGATCAGATCGGCAAATTGATCCACTGTTCCAACGTCTATCAGATTAACGGCCAGGAACTGCTCGCAGATGAACTTTGCAGCCTGTCCGGCATGCAGGAAGTGTTCTTCTGCAATTCAGGATGTGAGGCGAACGAGGCGGCGATCAAGCTGGCGCGCATGTACGGCCACAAGCAGGGTGTCGAATCCCCCGCCATCATCGTGATGGAAAAGGCGTTCCACGGGCGCACGCTGGCAACCCTTTCGGCTACCGGCAACCGCAAGGTGCAGGCCGGTTTCGAACCGCTGGTGAAGGGCTTCGTGCGGGTTCCATACAACGATCTGGACGCGATCCGCCAAGTCGCGCAAAACAACCGCGAAGTGGTCGCGGTACTGGTCGAACCGATACAGGGCGAAGGCGGCATACGCACCCTGGATATTCAATACCTGCAACAACTGCGCAATATTTGCGACGAGCAGAACTGGCTGCTGATGCTCGATGAAGTGCAATGCGGCATCGGCCGCACCGGAAAATGGTTTGCCTTCCAGCACAGCGGCATCCTGCCGGACGTGATGACGCTCGCCAAGGGTCTGGGCTCCGGCATACCGATCGGCACCTGCATCGCAACAGGCAAGGCAGCCGGTATCTTCCAGCCCGGCAATCACGGATCGACGTTCGGCGGCAATCCGCTTGCCTGCACGGCGGGCCTGACCACGCTGAACATTCTGGAACAGGATCGGTTGCTTGCGCACGCCGAAAAACTCGGAATATATATCCATCAGGGTCTCACCACTGCACTGCAGGGCTTGAACGGCGTCAAGGAGATCCGCGGCCAGGGATTGATGATAGGCATCGAACTGGACAAACCTTGCGGCGACCTGGTCAAATCGGCGCTTGCCAGAGGACTGTTGATCAACGTCACCGCCGACAGCGTGATTCGTCTGTTGCCGCCGCTGATCATGACGCAGGACGAAGCGCAGCAAATGCTGGATATCCTGTGCCCGCTGATCAAAGACTTTTTGCAACCTGGAACGGAATAGAGCCATGTCAGCAAACCAGCCGGTGCCAGTAAAACATTTCCTTCAGTTCAAGGACTTCACCCGCGAGGAGCTTGAGTACCTGTTCACGCGCACGGGCATCATCAAGCAGAAATTCAAATCCTACCAGCAGCATTGGCCGCTGACCGACCGTACGCTGGTAATGATCTTTGAAAAGGCCAGCACTCGCACGCGCCTGTCTTTTGAAGCCGGAATGCAGCAACTGGGCGGCTCGGCGATCTACCTTAACACGCGCGATTCGCAATTGGGACGCGGCGAATCGGTGGAAGACGCCGGCCAGGTCATCTCGCGCATGTCCGATATCGTGATGATCCGCACCTTCGAACAATCCATCATCGAACGCTTTGCAGCGAACTCGCGCGTGCCGGTGATCAACGGCCTGACCAACGAGTATCATCCGTGCCAGATACTCGCGGATATCTATACCTACATCGAACACCGCGGTTCGATCAGCGGCAAAACCGTGGCCTGGATAGGCGATTCCAACAACATGTGCAATACCTGGCTGCAGGCTGCGGAGATACTGAATTTCAACGTGCACGTTTCAACCCCGCCCGGCTACGAAGTCGAACCGGAACGCGCCGGCCTTTTCGGCGCTGACCATTATGAAGAATTCACCAACCCGATGGACGCCGCGCGCGGCGCAGACCTGGTGACCACAGACGTGTGGACCTCAATGGGATTCGAGGCTGAAAACGAGGAACGCATGAAGGATTTCGCGGACTGGCAGGTAGATGAAGAAATGATGGCTGTCGCGGCAAAGGATGCGCTGTTCATGCACTGCCTGCCGGCACATCGCGGCGAGGAAGTCTCGGCCGGGGTGATGGATGGCCCGCAAAGCGTAGTGTGGGACGAGGCTGAAAACAGACTGCATGTGCAGAAAGGACTGATGGAATATTTGCTGTTGGGGAAATTGAAGGGGTAAACGAAACGATTCACGGTTAGTGCTGTCTATTCGCGTGCAAACCCGCCTGCGCACAAGGCGAAGGCGGTTATTTTGTACCGGGGAAAATCTGCATGAACCAGGAATCGCCTCAAACACCCGATACCAGCCACAGCAAGGCAAGCCGGCTGGCCGATCATATCCTGCCGTCATCAGCAACGATGATCGGTGTTTGCATGACGGTTATCAGCCTGGCCCACCTGATCCCGAAACACAGCATCAGCAGGCACGTCAACGATTTGCTTGCACTGGACAGCCTGCTGTTTTTGAGCAGTGCAATGCTGTCATATTTCTCCATCAGACGCCCGATGCTGGCCGAAAAGTACGAGCGCCTGGCCGATAGCATTTTTCTGATCGGCCTGGCGGTAATGGTGGTGGTAGGATTTGTGGTCGCTTTTGAATTAATGATTGATTAACCCGGTTGAAAAAAATGTCTGAAATAAAAAAAGTTGTACTCGCCTACTCCGGCGGACTGGATACCTCGGTGATCCTGAAGTGGTTGCAGGACACCTACCAATGCGAAGTAGTCACCTTCACTGCCGACCTTGGCCAGGGGGAGGAACTCGAACCTGCCCGGCAGAAAGCACTGAAGGCCGGCATCAAGCCGGAAAACATTTTCATCGACGACTTGCGCGAGGAATTCGTGCGCGATTTCGTGTACCCGATGTTCCGCGCCAATACTGTCTACGAAGGCGAATACCTGCTCGGCACCTCGATTGCGCGTCCGCTGATTGCGAAGCGCCTGATCGAGATTGCCGGCAAGACCGGCGCGCAGGCGATCTCGCACGGCGCAACCGGAAAGGGCAACGACCAGGTGCGTTTCGAACTGGGCGCCTATGCGCTGAACCCCAACATCAAGGTCATCGCGCCGTGGCGCGAATGGGACCTGCTGTCGCGGGAAAAACTGATGGCCTATGCCGAGAAGGCCGGCATCGAGATCGAGATGAAACACAAGAAAGGTGGCTCACCATACTCGATGGATGCCAATCTGCTGCACATCTCCTATGAAGGACGCCATCTGGAAGATCCTGCAGCCGAAGCCGAGGAAAGCATGTGGCGCTGGACCACGTCGCCGGAAAACGCGCCGGATGCCGCGGAATATCTGGAGCTCGAATTTGTGCATGGCGATATCGTCGCGCTGAACGGCGTAAAAATGACACCTGCGACCGTGTTGTCCAGACTGAACGAGATTGGCGGCAAGCACGGCATCGGCCGGCTCGACCTGGTCGAAAACCGCTATGTCGGCATGAAGTCGCGCGGCTGCTACGAAACGCCGGGCGGCACCATCATGCTCAAGGCGCACCGCGCGATCGAATCGATCACGCTGGACCGCGAAGTGGCGCATCTTAAGGACGACCTGATGCCGCGCTATGCATCGATGATTTACAACGGCTACTGGTGGGGCCCGGAACGCCGCACTTTGCAGACCCTGATCGATTATACCCAGCAGACCGTGAACGGCTGGGTACGCGTCAAACTGTACAAGGGCAACGTAATCGTGGCAGGACGCGATTCGAAGACCGATTCGCTGTTCGACCCGACCATCGCGACATTCGAGGACGACAAGGGCGCATATGACCAGAAGGACGCTGCCGGATTCATCAAGCTGAACGCGCTGCGGTTACGCATTGCAGCGAAACTGAACAACCGGAAATAATCTCTGGATACTTCAAGGGGGCGATCGTGATTCACGAACTGAGCGGAGACATTCTATATAGCGGTGCGAAAGCCATCGTTCAGGGTGTCGCGCCCAACGACGATTTTCACCATGGCCTAGCGCTGCAACTGCGCGAACGCATGCCGGCAATGTACAAGGACTTTCGCCACTATTGCCAGACCCGGCATCCCAAGTCCGGCGGCGTGTGGTCATGGGTTAGCTCCGATGGCCGTTATATTGTGAATCTGTTCACCCAGGATCCAGCCTACGACCAGGGCAGCAAACCCGGCCGCGCCAAAGTAAGCCACGTGAATCATGCCCTGCATGCGCTGCACAATTTCGTGCAGAAGGAAAAGATCGGCAGTGTCGCGTTGCCGCGCCTGGCATGCGGCATTACCGGCCTGGACTGGGGAGAAGTCAGGCCGCTGATCGATAAGCAGCTCGGCGATCTCGATATCCCTGTGTATCTGTATGCCACATACCAGAAAGGCGTAAAAACCAGCGAGTCCCAAAAATAACCAAACTTCCGGAGAAGAAACAGCATGTCGCAATTCAATAACGTCAGTGTCGAAAAAAATGGCAATGTGTTTTTCGACGGAAAATGCGTGTCACACTCGGTGCTGTTTCCCGATGGCACGCGCAAGACCGTCGGCGTGATCCTGCCCAGCACGCTGACTTTCAATGTCGGTGCGCCGGAACTGATGGAAATCACGTCCGGCACCTGCCGTGTGAAGATCGGCGACGAACCGGAATTCAAGAACTATGTCGCGGGAGACAAGTTTTCTGTTCCCGCCAATGGACATTTCGTGATCGAAGCCAATGATGTAGTCAATTACGTTTGCAGTTTCGGTTAACAGGCTTGCCTGTTTGGAAATTTGATAAATATCGGGAGAAAACCGTGCCAACCTTCGACATCGTTTCAGAAGTAGACAAGACCGAAGTCAAGAACGCGATTGAGCAGACCAACAAGGAAGTCGGCACCCGCTTCGACTTCAAGGGCTCGGATGCCCGCGTCGAACAGGCCGAGCTCAAACTGACCGTGTGGGCAGACAATGAATTCCAGCTCGACCAGGTGCAGGATATCCTGAACGGCAAGCTGACCAAGCGCGGTGTCGACATCAAGTGTCTGGAGATCAGCGACAAGATCGAGAAGGTCAGCGGCAACAAGGTCAAGCGCGCCTGCGAGGTCAAGGTCGGCGTGGATATTGAGCTGGCAAAGAAGATCGTCAAGCAACTCAAGGACAGCAAACTGAAGGTGCAGGCAAGCATCCAGGGAGATACTGTGCGGGTCAGCGGCAAGAAGCGCGACGATCTCCAGGAAGCGATTGCTTTCGTCAGGAAAACCATCACCGATTTTCCGCTGCAGTACCAGAACTTCCGCGATTAGGCCTGGCTTGCCCCGCCTCCAATTCCCGCGCTTCCGGCAGGCCCGGGTACAGCTGTTCAGCGCAAGCCTCGCGCTTGCGCTGAACGTCACCGCCCGCGCTGACGAAACCTATTCCTATCCGAAAATGCTGGTGGATGACATCAAACACGTCATCACCGCACCGTCCCGCTGGCGGGAGGCGGAATGGCAGAATCTGGGACTGGCCGGGGCCGGGCTGATCGGCGTCGCAGCGATCGCCGACGGCCCGATCCGCGACGAGATGAGCCGCCATGCGCCGAACGACAGCCGTTTCATGCGCAATGTGGAACGTTTCGGCGCACAGTATTCACTGGGGGTACTCGGCGGGTTTTACCTGGCCGGCGTGATCGGGGACAATGAAACGGCGCAGGCTGTCGCGCAGGACGGCCTGGCTGCCAGCATCATCGCCAGCGGCATGATCACCCCGGCGATCAAATTCATCACCGGCCGCGCCCGGCCGCGCGAGAACCTCGGTATCGCCCACTTCCACCCGTTCAGTTTGAGTTATTCATCCAACTCCTCGTTCCCTTCCGGGCATACCACCGAGGCGTTCGCACTGGCTTCGGTCATCGCCGACCACTATCAGGAATCCTGGGTCGGGTATGCATCCTATTCGGTCGCGGGGCTGGTCGGCATTGCGCGCAGCTACCACGGCGCGCATTTCGCATCGGATGTGCTGGCAGGCGCATTGATCGGCACGCTGGTCGGAAAAAGCGTCGTCGCGCACAACAATCAGTTGCGTGCCAGCAAGGTGGTAATGCTTCCCGAAATCGGGCCGGGAATGATAGGAGTGCGTCTCACGCGCAATTTCTAGCCTGCAACGCGCCACACTACCGCCACCCCATCAGCACCGCACACCTCCCCCCCCGGCATGCAACCCGGCAAACGCGCTTGTCAAATCCAACAGAAGTTTTATGATGTAACCGGAATTGCAGAATTATCCCGGCATTCCACTGCGTTTCCGGACCGACGCCGTTGCAGGTTTCGCCGATGGTTCATTTGCAGATTGTTTTCTTTTCAGGAACGGAAAAGCGAAATGATAAAAAATCAGCGTATCCGCCGCACCATTGCAGCAATCATGATCGTGCTGGGCGCAATTCTGATGATTCTTGCGTCAAAGATCTGGCCGGGCGCACTGTTGTTCGTATGCGGTGTCGTTCTGGAACTGGCCGGCATCGCGCTGGAGCGCAACGCAAAATAGTCTTTCCGGAACGGGTGCGCCCAAGACAGGCGCCGGCTGACAGGATAACTATGAAATCCGTACTGGTATTGTTCGCCGCTGGCAGTGAAGAACTGGAGACGATCACGATCGTCAACATTCTGCGCCGCGCGGGTATCTCCGTCACGCTGGCGGGCCTGGAAGCCGGCGCGTTGCGCGGCAGCCGCGGCATCGTGCTGGTGCCCGACACCACCCTGGATGACGCATTGCAGCACAGTTACGACATGGTGGTGCTGCCCGGCGGGCAACCGGGGACCGACAGCCTCAAAGCCGACGAACGAGTTGCCGGGCTGGTCCGGCAACTGGCGCAGCAGGGAAAATATGTCACCGCAATTTGCGCCGCACCTTCAGTGCTGGCATCCGCCGGATTGCTCGACGGGAAACAGGCCACCGGCTTCCCGGGCACGCTCGACGCATTTCCGCTGGTCATGAAACGTTCTTCGGCCGTGGTTGAAGACGGCATGCTGATCACCTCACGTGGCCCCGGCACCGCAATGGACTTCGCGCTGACACTGGTGGAAAGGCTGGCCGGCAAGGAAAAGCGGCTGACCGTCGAAGCCGGCTTGCA
>JAJDNO010000006.1 GCA_022340615.1 Gallionella sp.
AACATCGGCAATGCGTTGCTCGGCAACCGGCAGCTCGACGAGGCCGTCGCAAATTACCGCAGTGCCCTCGAGATCAATCCCGATTATGCCGAGGTGTATTGCAGTCTCGGGGTCGCACTGAAGGAACTCGGGCAATTCGACAGCGCCATTAACAGTTTTAAGAGAGCACTTGAGATCAATCCCAACCTAGTCGAAGGACATTACAGTATGGGTCTTGCACTGCTAGGCCTCAGAATGTCTGATAATGCAATGGCATGTTTTCAAATAGCGTTGAAGATCAATCCCAACCTGACCGAGGCTCATTACGGAATGGGGCTTGCACTGCAAGACCTCGGTCTGTTTGAAGGAGCGGTGGAGAGCTATCACCGGGCACT
This sequence comes from Gallionella sp., assembly GCA_022340615.1. Lineage (GTDB taxonomy): Bacteria > Pseudomonadota > Gammaproteobacteria > Burkholderiales > Gallionellaceae > Gallionella. The sequence continues at coordinate 375 of JAJDNO010000006.1, forward strand.
GAAGATCCATCCAGATTATGCCGAAGGGTATTGCGGTTTGTGTCTTGCCCAGAAAGAGCTTGGATTGCTTGATGTGGCTCTGGCGAATTGTCGGCGTGCGTTGGAGCTTAAACCCGATTTTGCCGAAGCTCACTGCAATCTGGGTATAATCTTGAACGAATTACACCAGTACGAAAGTGCGGTTTCAAGTTGCCGCAGAGCACTTGAAATCAAACCCGATATGGCAGAAGCACATTGCAATCTAGGGAATTTTCTTAAGAACCTGGGGCAGTTTGATGGTGCTGAGGCGTGCTTTCGGCGGGCACTGGAGATCGATCCCGAACATACCAATGCGCGTGGTGGCCTGTTATTTACTCTGAATTACACTGTCAGTCATAGTCCTGCCCATTATCTCGATCAGGCGCGCCAGTATGGCCTGATCGTTTCAGCAAAGGTCGGCACACGTTTCACCTCCTGGCAATGTTCAGCGCAACCTGAACGTCTGCGGGTCGGGCTGGTTTCCGGTGATATGCGCAAACATTCTGTGGGACATTTCCTGGAAGGGCTTCTGGCCCATATCGATTCCTCCCGCATCGAGCTGATCGCATACCCGACTTACCATATCGAAGATGAACTCACGGCACGCATACGCCCGTATTTCTCGGCATGGCGGCCGCTGTATGGTAATGGCGATGAGGCTGCCGCCCGCCTGATCCACGCCGATGGCGTGCATGTCCTGATCGATGTCTCCGGCCACACCGGACACAACCGCCTGCCGGTGTTCGCCTGGAAGCCGGCGCCGGTTCAGGTAACCTGGCTGGGATTGCCGACCACAACCGGGGTGGCAGAAATCGATTATGTGCTGGGTGATGCTTGGTCTATTCCCACAGAATTCGAAAACCAGTTCTCGGAAGCAGTATGGCGCATGCCCGACAGTTACCTGTGCCTTACCGTTCCCGATTCTCCTGTAACAGTTGCCGCGCTTCCGGCTCGCTCGAACGGTTATGTGACCTTCGGCAGTTTCAACAACCTGACGAAGATGACCGATGCGGTGGTGGCAGTATGGGCGCGCATACTCGAGTCGGTGCCAGACTCGCGGTTGTTGCTGAAAACCAGGCAGTTGAATGATCCTGCTACCGTTGCCAAGACCCGACAGCGTTTTGTTGCCTGCGGCATTGAACCTGACCGGCTGATACTGAGCGGTACTTTCTCCTCCCGCGATGAGCATCTGGCTACCTACAATAAGGTGGATATCGCGCTGGATACCTTCCCATATCCCGGCGTCACCACCAGCGCTGAAGCTTTGTGGATGGGTGTGCCGGTGTTAAGCCTGCGCGGAAACCGCTTCCTTTCGCGCACAGCGGAAAGCATCGCCCGCAACACCGGATTGCCCGACTGGATCGCCGCTGATGAGGATGAATATGTGGCCAAGGCAGTGGCATTCTCGTCCGATCTTGACATGCTTGCCGCACTGCGCGCTGTCTTGCGCGAACAGGTACTGGCTTCACCGCTGTTCGATGCGCCGCGCTTTGCCCGGAATTTCGAGGATGCGCTGTGGGGAATGTGGCAACACTGTCAGGCCCGGCAGTGATTTCAGAAATGACTGCTGTCTTCCAGCCTGAAAGCCAGCGCAATCTCGGTAAAAATTGGTGCCGCTTGTCGGATTCGAACTGACGACCTACCGCTTACAAGGCGGTTGCTCTACCAACTGAGCTAAAGCGGCATGAAACACGGAGAAAATACAGGCCCATTTGCAAGATGGTGGGTCGGCCGAGATTCGAACTCGGGACCAACGGATTAAAAGTCCGCTGCTCTACCGGCTGAGCTACCGACCCATCGCAAAGGAGCGCGAATTATACGGGTATAGCTCTCAGTGTCAACGCAAAATACCCTGTGAAAAATTCAAAATTTTATGTTAGGCGATACATTGTCGGATCATCCACACCGGCTGCTGCAAAGCCGGCGCGGCGCAGTCGGCACGCATCGCATACACCGCATGCACGACCCGTTTCATCGGCCTGGTAGCATGAAACCGTCTGCGCAAAATCGACGCCCAGCATATTGCCCTGGCGCACGATTTCCGCTTTGCTCATGTTCATCAGCGGCGCATGCACGGTAAGCGTATGACCTTCCACCGCCGCTTTGGTCGCGAGATTTGCCATGCGTTCAAACGCTTCGACGTAGGCAGGGCGGCAGTCCGGATAACCGGAATAGTCGACTGCATTCACGCCGATGAAAATGTCCTGCGCATGCAGTACTTCGGCCCACGCCAGGGCCAGCGACATCATGATCGTGTTGCGCGCGGGCACATAAGTCAGCGGAATGCCCTCGCTGGGCTGTTGCGGTACCGCGATCTTCTGATCGGTCAGCGAGGACCCTCCGAAGCCTGTCAGATCGATGTTCACCACCCGGTGTTCATGTGCGCCGAGCATATGCGCAACGCGCTGTGCGGCAGCCAGTTCGGCATGGTGGCGCTGCCCGTAATCCACACTCAATGCGTAACAGTCATAACCCTGCGCGCGCGCCATCGCCAGTACGGTTGCGGAATCCATACCGCCGGATAAAAGCACTACTGCACGTTTCATATTAATGCCCCGGAGCGTTGTTCCATAATATTTTATGCAGCTGCAATTGCAGCCTGACCGGCAAACGGTCGCGCAGTATCCATTCGGCCAGCTGGGTGGCATCCATTTCGCCATGGACCGGCGAAAACAGCACCCTGCACTTTCCGGCAAGCTGGTGTTCCTGCATGAGCTGTTTTGCCCATTCGTAGTCGTCCTCGTTGCACAGCACGAACTTGATTTCGTCATGCCGTGTCAACAGCGGCAGATTTTCCCAGCGATTCCTGTCCACTTCACCGGATGCCGGGGTTTTGATGTCCATCACGCGCATTACGCGCGCATCCACCCCGCTGATATCCAGCGCCCCTCCGGTTTCAAGCGATACCTGATAGCCCGCATCACACAGGGCAGACAGCATGGGCAGACAGTTTTTCTGCGCCAGCGGTTCTCCGCCGGTGACAGTTACATAGGCCGGGCGATATTCCGCGACCTGCTGGAGAATGTTTTCGAGACTCATGTTTTTCCCGCCGGTGAACGCATAGGCGGTGTCGCAGTAGACACAGCGCAGCGGGCAGCCCGTCAGCCGGATGAATACCGTCGGCAGGCCGATGCGGCTGGTTTCGCCCTGCATGGAATAGAAAATTTCGCTGACTCGCAGTAGCGAGCCTTTCTGCGCTTGCGGCATATTAATTACTTTTTGACGCCCAGCCGCTTCCTGGCCTTGGCGGCAGCTTTGCTGGAAGGATATTTTGCGATGATTTTCTTGTAAACCTTGAGCGACGAAGCATTGTGCTTCAGGCCATGCAGGCACTCCGCAATCTTAAACAGCACATCGGGTGTAATCGGCGTATCGGGATAGACCTTGAGCAATCCCTCATAGGTATCCAGCGCAGCACGATAATTCCTGATTGCATACTGGGCATTGCCCAGATAATAAGTTGCATTTGGGATATGGATCGAATCCGGAAACTTTTTCAGGAACTCCTGAAATGCCTTGGCCGCATCAGCATGTTTTCCTGCCTCAAACAATCCATAAGCGCGTGCAAACGCATGATCCTCGGAAACCGGAGAGGATGCATTGGCATGCGCAGGGGTAGATTTTGCTGCTGATGCTGCCGCAACTTTGGCAGCCTGTTCTTCGGATTCGAAATGGCGCACGCGCGTATCCAGATCCACATAAAAATCCTTCTGGCGCTTTTCGGCTTCCTGCAGGCCGTGCGCTGTTTCCTCATTCTGTCCGCGCAATTTGCGGATATCCGTATTCAATGCATCTATCTGGCTTTGCAGATCGAGCATGGACCGGGTCTGCTGCTGGACGCTATCCTGCAGCTTTTGCACACGCGCTTCCAGTTCCTTGATCTGTTGACGTGCCTTGTCGTCCTCCAGAATCCCCGCATTTGCGGGAATAGCCAGACACAGACCCAGCAACAGGAGCGCGCGGTGCATCAGCATTGTTGCGACTTTGCAGCTTTATTGATACTTGATGTCGCTCCGGCGATTCTGCTTCCAGCATGCCTCATCATGTTCGGTGCATACCGGCTTTTCTTCACCATAGCTGACAGTTTCGATCTGGCTGGCCTTCGCACCGCTCAGAATCAGCATTTGCTTCACGCTGTCTGCACGGCGTTGTCCAAGAGCCAGGTTGTACTCGTTGCTGCCGCGTTCGTCACAGTTGCCTTCCACGCGTACTTTGCGGTCAGGATGCTCGCTCAGGTATTTCCCGTGTGCTTCGACAATAGGCTTGTCGTCAGCCTGTACGGCGGAAACATCGAACGGGAAATACACGCTGCGCTTGGCCAGTATGCTGGTCGGGTCGTTCAGCGGATCAACGGCAACAGCCGGAGCAGGTGCAGGAGCCGGTGTTTCAACTACTGGAGCTGGTGCAGCCTCTGGTTCTTTCGGTTTTTCGCTGGCACACGCAACCAGCAAATTTGCCAGAACAATACTGATAAGGATTTTATTCATCGGTTATTCTCCTTCGTAGTAAAAATTAAAGATGTGGCCCCCACACCGGTTCGCGGGCATCACCGCTTTGCGTGAACATATGTTCCTGCACACGACCATCGCTGGATACGGTTGCTAATATACCACGACCGCGCGCTTCACTGGCAAATAGGATAAGTTTGCCGTTAGGTGCAAAACTGGGATTTTTCTCCCAGCCGCCCTGGGTCAGAATTTCCACCTGTCCGCTCAGGAAGTCCTGTGTTGCGATATAGAATTTCCCGCCAATGAAATGCGTATACACGAAGCCTTTGCCATCGGGACTGAAGTGCGGAGAGAAATTGTTTCCGTCGCCGAATGTCAGCCGTTGCGCCGGACCGCCCGACACCAGCAGGCTGTATATCTGCGGACTTCCGCCGCGATCAGAGGTGAACAGCAACGTTTGTCCGTCCGGAGAGAAATTCGGCTCTGTATCGATCGTACCGCTGAACGTGATGCGCCGCAATCCGCTGCCGTCCGGTTTGACCAGGTAAAGCTGCGTACTGCCGTCGCGTGCCAGCGCGATGGCAAGCTGCTTCCCATCCGGCGACCAGGCCGGCGCGCTGTTGCTGCCGCGGAAATTTGCCAGCACCACTCGCTTGCGGGTATACAGCGATTGCACATACACCACTGCGTGCCCGGTTTCAAAGCTCACATAGGCAAGATGGCTGCCGTCCGGCGACCAGGCCGGAGACATGATAGGCTCGCTTTGCTCGAGCACACTTTGTTCGTTATAGCCGTCGCTATCCGCAACAATCAGGTTGTAATGCTTTTTGCTCTCCCGGTTTACATAGGCAATGCGCGTGCTGAAAACGCCCTGGTCACCGGTCAGTTTTTCATAGATCAGGTCCGCAATGCGATGGGCAACCGCACGCATCTGGCTGGCATTCGCCGAGACCGATTGACCGACCAATTGCGCCTGTTTGACCACATCCAGCAATCTGAATTTGGCCTCGATGCGGCCGTTTGGCTGTACCGCAACGGTTCCAATCACCAATGCATCGGCGCCGCGCACCTGCCAGTCGGGATAGCTGACTTCCTCGATCTCATGAGGTGATTTGCCGATCGGGTCGATAAGCCGGAACAGCCCAGTGCGCTGCAGGTCGCTTACGATCACCGTGTTGATCGCCAGCGACAGATTCTGGTCGCCGCCGAACGGCACGATCGCCACCGGTGTCTGGTGTTCTCCGGCGCCGATAATTTCAATGCTCAATGCTGCGCCGGCGGTTGATGCCTGGGCCAGCAACAGCATTCCAACCAGTACATTCCAGATTTTCATCGCGATAGACACCCCTGTTATTCGGTTGGCTTGAATTTCAGATCCAATTTACGAAAATGATTGAACAAAGTCACGTCCGGCGGAACCGGCAGCGGATCGGATTTCAGTATCGCCCGCTCCACCGCACTATCGTAGGCTTCATTACCGCTGGATTTTACCCGTTCCGCACTCAGCACCGAGCCGCCCGGCAGCAGCGTAACCATGAATTCGGCACGTGCATCCTTGGGCACATTTGGCGGCATGAAGATATTGCGGCGTATCTTGGCCTGGATTTTGGCCTGGTACTCGTCCACGATCTGGCCTATCGCCGCAGCCTGAGCTGCCTGCCTCGCCTGCTCCGCCTTCTGCAACGCAGCCTGTTGCTCAGCCATGCGTATTGCTTTCTCGCTCAACTTGGGTGCTTTTGCCTTTTCGGGTCTGCGCTTGACCACCTTGGCAGCCTGCTGCACGGGCTTCTTATGTTCAGGTTCGGGTGCTTGCGGTGGTACCGGAACGGGTTTCTTTTTTTCCGGAATCACAATATCGGGTTGCGGTATTTTTTCCGGATGAGGCGGCGCGATTGCCTCGATCCTGGGCGCGGCTGCCGGTGCAACAGTATCATCCGGCAAACTCGACCATAACTGCACGCTCATAGTTGCTGGCAGGTAGGCCTGGCGGTTCCAATTCAGGCCGAAATACAGCAGTGCGAAAAACAGGCTGTGCACCGCGAACGCCAGAATGCCGGCCGAAACCCTATGAGGTTCGTGATGGACTGTTGAACTCATTTTCCTACTTGCGTCAACAAACCGACTTTCTGGATATGCTGCTGTTGCAGCACATCCATCACATTCACGACTTCTTCGTAACGCACATTCCTGTCTGCGGAAATTACCACCGCCTGGTCCGACCTGCTCGCCTGTCTGGCTTTCAGTATTGCAACCAGTTCTTCCCTGGACACCCGGCTTTCCAGGCCGCCCCGGGCGTGATCGCGCAATGCAAGTGTATGATCCTTCCTGATGATGACTTCCAGCGGGGCAAGTGAAGGGGCGCGTGAACTGGACACGCTGGGCAGATCGATCTGACCGGGATTCATCAGTGGCGCAGTCACCATGAAGATCACCAGCAGCACCAGCATCACGTCGATATACGGAACGACGTTGATCTCGTTCATCAAACGATTTTCGTTTCTGCGGTTAGATCTCACAATAACCTCTAAAACTCAGCAGCAGGATTGTCTCGATGTTCATGGCTGGCGCTGCAAGACGTTGGAAAACTCCTCGGTAAAACTGTCGAAGCGCGTGGAGAGGCGATTGATCGCATGCGCGTAGCGGTTGTAGGCCACCACGGCAGGAATCGCCGCAAACAGGCCCATCGCGGTCGCAACCAGTGCTTCGGCGATGCCGGGCGCGACGTGGGCCAGGGTTGCCTGGCCCACATTTGCGAGGCCTCGAAATGCATTCATGATGCCCCACACCGTACCGAACAGACCGACATAAGGACTGACTGATCCGACCGAAGCCAGAAATGCCAGATGCGATTCAAGCCTGTCCATCTCGCGCTGGTAAGTCGCGCGCATCGCGCGGCGCGTGCCGTCCATCACCGCACTGGCCTCCACTCCATGCTGCTTTTTCAGCTTCACGAACTCGACAAAACCTGCAACAAATATGCGTTCCAGTGCGCCGTGATTGCTCCGCGCACTGCTGTTAGCGTATTTATAAAGCTCGTTCAGATTCTGGTTATGCCAGAATGCATCCTCGAATTCCTCGGTCAGGCTTATTTCGTCTCGGATGGTGAACATCTTCAAAAAAATATACCACCACGACATCAACGAAACCAGCAGCAGCAATCCCAGCACCAATTGCACCAGCACACTGGCGTTGGTGACCAGATGTATAAACGACAAATCCTGCGTCACTTCCATTTCAACGGTTCCCCCTAAGACTGCAACTTTTTACGCAATACTTCCGGCACGCTGACCGGCTTGAAATTTTCCACCGACACACAGGCCAGGTGCACTTCGGCCTCGGTCAGCAATTCGTCGCCGCGCAGCACCGTTTGCAGCAGCGTGAGGCGACTGCGGCCGATATCCTTCAGCAGCACTGTCACCTCCAGCGCATCATCCAGCAGCGCGGGCTTGAGATAATCCAGTTTCATCGAACGCACCACGAAAACCGCGCCGAATTCCTTCATCAATCCGGCGTTGCTGTAGCCGTGGGAGCGCAGCCACTCAGTCCGCGCCCGCTCCATAAAGTTCAGATAGTTGGCGTGGTAGACCACCCCGCCTGCATCGGTGTCCTGGAAGTAAACGCGGACCGGCAGTGAAAAAACCTTGCTCTTGGTCATATCAGCGGCCGTCGCCCAGCGGCAGTTCGGCATTGGCCGGCTGGGGACCTGCAGAACTGTTCGTAACAGCCAGGCCGAAATGACGATATGCGGTTGCGGTGGCCATGCGTCCGCGCGGGGTGCGCTGCAGATAGCCCTGCTGGATCAGATAGGGCTCCAGCACATCCTCGATGGTATCGCTTTCCTCGCCGATCGCCGCGGCAAGACTGTCCAGGCCGACCGGGCCGCCGAGAAACTTCTCGATCACCGCCAGCAGCAGCTTCCTGTCCATCACGTCCAGGCCGTGCGAATCGACATCCAGCATGGTCAGCGCGGCATCGGCCACCTCGCGGGTCGCGTCGCCCCCTGCCTTCACGTCGGCAAAATCGCGAACGCGACGCAGCAGCCGGTTGGCAATGCGCGGCGTGCCGCGTGAACGCCTGGCGATTTCCAGCGCGCCGTCCTCGGTCAGGTTCATCTTCAGCAGCGCGGCCGAGCGCATCACGATGCGCTGCAGTTCCTGAGAGTTGTAGAACTCCAGACGCGCAACGATCCCGAAGCGGTCGCGCAGCGGATTGGTCAGCATGCCAGCGCGGGTTGTCGCACCGACCAGCGTAAACGGCGGCAGATCCAGCTTCACCGAACGCGCCGCCGGGCCTTCGCCGATCATGATGTCGATCTGGTAATCCTCAAGCGCGGGATACAGTATCTCTTCCACCACCGGCGACAGGCGATGAATCTCGTCGATGAACAGCACGTCATTGGGTTCCAGGTTGGTCAGCAGTGCGGCCAGATCGCCGGCACGCTCCAGTACCGGCCCGGATGTATGGCGCAGGTTCACTCCCATTTCGCGTGCGATGATCTGCGCCAGCGTGGTCTTGCCCAGGCCGGGCGGGCCGAACAGCAATACGTGGTCGAGCGGCTCGGTACGCTGCTTCGCCGCTTCAATGAAGATTTGCAGTTGTCCGCGGATCTTTTCCTGCCCGACATATTCGTCGAGTTGCCTCGGGCGCAGCGCGCGCTCCAGCACTTCCTCATGCGCCGAGGCCGCTGCCGGTGCAACGATCCGGGCAGCATCGTGGCGTGGCTCTGTGGAGAGGTTATCGTCGTGGATCATTTGGGTTAGTGCTGTTCATGCGCCTGATCGTTTTATTCCGGGTAACCTCAAGTTGAATCCAGCTCCTGCTGCAATCCGGCCGGTGTGGATTCGCCGGGACGGCCATTGGTCTGGCGGCATTGCCGCACGGCGATGCGCGATTGCATGTCCATTGCTAGCCGACAGACAGAAACGTCATGCGATTATAACGCATGCCGCCTGCAGAATATCCTGTTCCTGGCCGCACCGAGCTAACCGGCGCATGCAGTGAACGGATTACGGCAAATCATATTTATCTTATACTTCGCCGGCTTTCAATCAATGGAATCCACCTTATGGCCAGCCCGCTCTTTTCTTCCCTCCCATTGCGCCAGCTCGCGCTGTCAAACCGTATCGTGGTCGCCCCGATGTGCCAGTATTCCGCACAGGACGGGAATGTGGGCGACTGGCATCTGATGCATCTGGGGCACCTGTCCCACAGCGGTGCCGGCCTGCTGATCGTGGAAGCGACCGCAGTCGAGTCTGAAGGTCGCATCACGCCTGCTTGCCCGGGCCTGTGGAACGACGCAAACGAAGCTGCATTCGCCCGGGTGCTGAAAGCGGTAAGACAATATTCGTCCATGCCGGTCGGGATTCAGCTGGCTCATGCAGGACGCAAGGCCTCCTGTGCGGTGCCATGGCGCGGCGGCAAGCAATTGACCGAACAGGACGGGGGATGGACAACGGTCGCGCCGTCCGCAATTCCGTTCAGCGACTCCGATGCCGTCCCGCTAGCGCTGGACAAGCGCGGGCTTGAGCGGATACGCGACGCCTTCGTGCAGGCCGCACTGCGCGCCGACCGGCTCGGAATAGACGCAATCGAACTGCATGCCGCCCACGGCTACCTGTTGCATCAGTTCCTCTCGCCGCTTGCCAATTTGCGCGGCGATGAATACGGCGGAAAACTGGAAAACCGTCTGCGCTTCCCGCTGGAAGTGTTTACTGCGCTGCGCGCGGCCTGGCCCGGAAACAAACCGTTGGGAGTGCGCGTCTCGGCGAGCGACTGGGTGGAAGGCGGTTGGGATCTGGAACAGACCGTCGCATTTGCAAAGGAACTTAAAGCAAGGGGCTGCGACTACATACATGCTTCCAGCGGCGGTTTGTCGCCCGCACAACAGGTAGCGATCGCGCCGGGATATCAGGTGCCCTTTGCCCGGCGCATCAAACAGGAAACCGGAATGACCACGATCGCGGTCGGCCTGATCACCGAAGCAAGGCAGGCCGAAGCCATCGTCAATGAGGAAAGCGCCGACCTGGTGGCATTGGCGCGCGGCATGCTCTACGACCCGCGCTGGCCGTGGCACGCAGCAGCCGAACTGGGCGAACAGATATCGGCTCCGCCGCAATACTGGCGCAGCGCCCCTGCCAGCCTGTTCAAACCCGAAAACTGATCAGACATTCTTTCAGCGGTATTACGGCTCGCTGCCACCCAGTAGTCCAGCTTCCAGATAGATATCCGCTCCTCCCGCCGGCGTGATCGCTGCAGCGGGGATGTTTTCGCCATTGCGCCAGTCCGTCACCGCCTGCCGCTTGCTTTCCCCGGTAACCAGAAATATCACTTTGCGCGCCGCGCCGAGCCGGTTTGCGCTGAGCGAGACGCGCTCCGCCGGCGGCTTGGGCGCATCGTGCACCGCAAGTGCGGCCGGCGCATCCGGCGTATTGCCCGGATCTTGGCCAGGAAACAGGCTCGCGGTGTGTCCGTCTTCGCCCAGACCCAGCAATACCAGGTCGAATTGTTCGATTCCGCTCAGCGTCCTGGTGTAATCAGCAGCGGCGGCTTCCGGTCCTTTTTCTGCAGGAATCGGATGTATCTGTCCGCGCGGGATCGCAACGTGATCCAGCCAGGTCAGCGCGGCCATCCGGCTGTTGCGCTCGGTATGGTCGACAGGAAGACAGCGTTCGTCCCCGAAATAGATATGCCACGCTGACCAGTCAGCGTCCGCTGATCGCATCGCCTGATAAATTCTGCGCGGGGTAGTGCCGCCGGCCAGCACGATGTGGAATTGACCGCGATGACTGATCGCCTGCTGCGCTGCCTGCTGTATCGCCTGCACTGCCGCCGCTTCCAGCTCAGAGATCGTGCTGTAACGGTGCCAGCGAAAGATTTCGGCATTGCTGGATGAAGGCATAACACCGGTCCCGGAATGAAATGTATGCACGCTCCGCCGCCCGGATGGACCGGGCGATCGCGCATCCGATTGAAATTCAGCGCGGCTCGATTTGTGACAGATGCCGCGCCACGGAAAGCCATGCGCCCAGCCAGCCCAGATACATCGAGAAGAACAGCAGCGTCAGGCTGTCTCCCAGCGACAGCGGATGCAGCGCGAATTGGCTGGCATAGAGCTCCGCCAGTCCGACCAGCTGGTGGTTGAGCAGCATCAGGCTGACACTGATGATGAGCCAGGCCGTAATGCCGCCCAGCAGCCCCTGGATCGCACCGAAATAAAGGAACGGGCGGCGGATGAACGCATTGGTTGCACCGATCAGTTTGGAAACTTCGATCTCTTCGCGCTGGGTCAGAATCTGCAATCGGATCGTGTTGAAAGTGATCGCAACCAGCGCAAGGCTGAGCAGGCTCGCGAGTATCAGCACCAGCATCCGCCCGAACTTGAGCAGGGCTTCAAGCTTGTAGGCCCAGGCCGAATCAAGTTGCGCCTGCTCCACCTTGGGCAGCTTTGCAAGTTCGGTACGCAACCTGTCCAGCGCCTCGGCTTGGTTCGGCCTGGGATAGACGATGAATGCATCCGGCAAAGGATTCTGGCTCAAGCCCCCGATCACGTCGGAAAGTCCCGAACTTTTTTTGAGCTGTTCCAGCGCCTGCGCACGCGGGACAAACTGGACCCTTTCAATCTCCGGCTGCTGTTCCAGTTGCTTGCGCAAAGCGTCAACGTCAGCAGCCTTAGCATCCCTGCTCATGAACAGGCTGATCTGGGGAGTGCCGGAGAACTGGTCGACCAGTCCCTGCGCGTTCTGGAGCAGCACATACATGCCGGCCGGCAGGCTGAGCGCGATACCGATCACCAGAATATTGAAGACGCCCGACAGTTTGGAGGCGAACATGCGGCGCAATACGCCCACGTTCTGGTCGAAAGCATGCCTCATGTCTGCAACTCGCCGTGTTTAAGGGCAAGCACACGCGCATCGTCATTTTTCAGCACGCTCTCATCATGGGTCGAGATCAGCAGCGTCACGCCGACCTGATGAAAGGATTTGAATATATCCATGATCTCGTGCGCGTATTCGGTATCCAGATTCCCGGTCGGCTCATCGGCCAGCAGGATGGACGGACGGTTAACGATCGCACGCGCAATGCACAAACGCTGCTGCTCCCCGCCGGACAGTGCGATGGGCTGCGATTTCTCGCGCCTTAGCAGGCCTACCTTGTCCAGTGCGGCACGAGCCCGCTTGTGGCTTTCGCGGTAGTCAAAACCGCAGATTTGCAGCGGCAGCATCACGTTGTCGAACACGCTGCGGTCGAACAGCAGCTTGTGGTCCTGGAAGATGATGCCGAGATTGCGGCGCAAATAGGGCAGCGCGCGCGGCTTGAGCACACCGACATTCTGGTGGTTGACCAGCACGCTGCCCAGGTTGGGCCGCTCGATCGCCGCAATCAGCTTGAGCAGTGTGCTCTTGCCCGCACCGGAATGTCCGGTCAGAAATACCATTTCACCCTCGGCAATCTCGAGCGTGACGTTCTTCAGCGCCTGATAGCCGCCGGGGTAACGCTTGTGGACTTGATTGAGTTTTATCATCGCAATTACAGAACCGTATCCATGAAAAATTTCCCGCAGCGGCATTGTTTCGGCGTGTCACTTTCGCGACGCGGGAATACCAGGGCAACAGGCCATCTCCCTCGCTTCATGAATGGAATTTCCATCACTCTTCCAGCCCCATCAGGGCCGCAACAAAGTCTTCCGCAACAAAGGGCCGCAGATCTTCGAGCCCTTCGCCCACGCCGATGAATCGTACTGGAATCGGGTGCGCCTTGGCAATTGCGGCTATCACACCGCCCTTGGCCGTGCCATCCAGTTTGGTGAGGATCAGCCCGGTGACGCCGAGTGCCTGGTCGAAAGCCTTGACCTGGCTCAGCGCGTTCTGTCCGGTGTTGGCATCCAGCACCAGCAGCACCTCGTGCGGCGCATCGGGAATCACCTTGGCAATGACGCGCTTCACCTTCCTGATTTCTTCCATCAGGTTCGCCTGCGTGGTCAGCCGACCCGCCGTATCGGCCAGCACCACGTCGATGCCGCGCGCCTGCGCCGCCTGTACCGCATCGTAGATCACCGCGGCAGTATCGCCGCCCTGCTGCGCGATGACCGTCACGTTGTTACGCTCGCCCCAGGCCGCCAGCTGTTCCCTGGCGGCGGCGCGGAACGTGTCGCCCGCGGCCAGCAACACCGACAAACCATGGCCCTGCAGGTATTTGGCCAGCTTGCCGATCGAAGTGGTCTTGCCCGCACCGTTCACGCCAACGATCATGATCACGAAGGGTTTATGAGTCCTGACCTGCTCCGGGACCAGCGGTTTGGCAAGCGGCTCGAGCAGCCTGAGCAGGCAATTCGCGAGTGCTTCTCTGAGTTCGGATGCTTCACTCAGGCGCTTTTCCCTGACCTGGTGGCGCAGTTCGGCCAGCAGTGACTGGGTCGCATTCATGCCGACATCGGAGGTGACCAGGATGGTTTCCAGTTCCTCGTAAAGATCGTCGTCTATTTTCCCGCCGCGAACGAACAGGCCGCTCAGCTGGTCACCGGTGCGCGCCAGTCCCGACTTGAGCTGTGCGAACCATTCGGAAGCCGGCTTGTCTGGGTTGTCCTGGTCGCTGTCTGATCCGGCTGGTTTCTTTTTGAGGAAACTGAACATTGTTTTAATCTGCTGATGCTAATAATGACGTGGGTGCCAAGACGCGTCGTAGTGGGCTTGAAGAAGGGCCGCAGCGACGGGGTGTCTGCATCGGTCATGTGGTTATCGGTATTCGAACATGGTATGCGGGCGATCAAATGCCGCATAATGCACGCGCATTTTATGCCGATTATGAGTTGAAAGGTTCCGATTTATTCGTTTAAGGGTTGCAAAAGACTATGAGAACTATCCTGTTTTATTTAATTCTGCTTTTGGGTCTGTCGTTCAGCGCCGCTCAGGCGGAGGTGTTCGAACGCACGCTGCCAAACGGCCTGAAAGTCATCGTCAAGGAAGATCACCGTGCTCCTGTGGTGGTTCAGCAGGTCTGGTACAAGGTCGGCAGCATGGACGAGAGCACTGGAACAACGGGTGTCGCGCATGCGCTGGAGCACATGATGTTCAAGGGCACCAAAACCGTGCCCGCTGGCGAGTTTTCCAGGCGCATTGCGGCGGCAGGAGGGCGCGAGAACGCGTTCACCAGCAGCGATTACACCGCGTATTTCCAGCTGCTGTACAAATCGAGGCTGCCGCTGGCGATGAAGCTGGAAGCCGACCGCATGCAGAACCTGAACCTGACCGAAAAGGAATTCAGCAAGGAGATCAAGGTAGTCATGGAAGAGCGGCGCATGCGCACCGACGACGACCCGCAGTCCCGGATGAATGAAGTCATGATGGCGACGAGCTATGAAGAGCATCCCTACCACAATCCGGTGATCGGCTGGATGAGCGACCTGCAGAAGCTCACCGTGAACGACGTCAAAGCCTGGTACAAAACATGGTATGCGCCCAACAACGCGACCCTGGTAATTGCCGGCGACGTCAAGCCGAAAGAAGTATTCGCGCTTGCAAAGCGCTATTACGGCTCCATCCCCATGCGTACCTTGCCACCGCGGCACAACTTTTTCGAACCCCGTCAGATAGGAATCAAGCGCGTGGTCGTGAAAGCGCCCGCCGAATTGTCCCGGCTGGAGATGGCTTACCACACCCCGGTACTGAGGGATCCGGAACATGACTGGAAGCCCTATGCGCTGGATGTGCTGGCGGGCGTGCTGGCCGGCAACGGCTCGGCACGACTGAACCAGCATCTGGTGCGCGAGCAGCAGGTCGCGATCTCGGCAGACGCCGGATATGACGATGAATCGCGCGGTCCCAGCCTGTTTACGCTGGATGCGACACCGAGCACCGGCAAGACGGTGCAGGATGTCGAAGCGGCACTGCGCAACCAGATCACTTTGCTGCAGAAGAACGGCGTCAGCGAAGACGAGTTGAAGCGCGTCAAGGCGCAAGTCATGGCAGACGAAGTGTACAAGCGCGATTCGGTGTTCTACCAGGCGATGCAGATCGGGCAACTGGAAAGCATCGGGCTTGGCTACAAGGCAATTCCGGTGATGCTGGAAAAGCTGCAGGCAGTAACTGCGGAACAGGTTCAGCAGGTCGCCAGGGAATTCCTGCAAGACGACAATCTGACGGTCGCGGTGCTCGATCCGCAACCGCTCTCGGGAAAGAAGCTGCATCAGTCCGAAGGAGGTTTCAATGTACGCTAAGGCAGAACTGGTCAAATTCATCTGGATTGCGGCCTTATGCTGCATTTCAACCGTAGCCAGCGCCACTCCCGCAATCCAGCACTGGAGAACCAACAATGGTGCGAAGGTGTTGTTCGTGGAGGACCACGATCTGCCGATGCTGGATATCGAGGTGACACTGCAGGCGGGGAGCAGTTTCGACACACTGGACAAATCCGGCGTCGCGGGCCTGACCCACAAGCTGCTGGATGCGGGTGCGGGCGGATTGAGCGAAGACCAGGTCTCACGAGGGATGGCGGACATTGGCGCGCAATTCGGCGGCGGCTTCAACCAGGACAGCGCCAGCGTATCGTTGAGAACGCTGAGCAAGCCGGAGCTGCGGGACAAGGCGCTGGACATCATGGCGCGGGTGCTGCAGCACCCGGAATTTCCGGAGAAGATCCTGACGCGAGAGAAAGCACGCCTGATCTCCGCGCTGAAAGAAGCGGAAACCATGCCGGAAAGCATCGCCGAAAAGGCTTTCCAGAAAGCGGTATTCGGCACCCATCCGTACGCTTTGCCCGTTAACGGCGAGGTCGACACGGTAGGCAAGCTCACGGTGCAGGATATGCGCGATTTTTACCGGGCGCATTACCAGGCCGACCATGCCGTGGTCGCGATCATCGGCGATGCAACGCGTACTGAAGCGGAAGCGATCGCACTGCAGCTCACCGCACAATTGCCGGTATCGCCCGCGCCAGCCGCATTGCCCAGGGTGATGACAAAAATCGCCGCGAGCGAACTGCGCATCCCGCATCCGGCCAGTCAGAGCCATATCCTGATCGGCGCGCCCGGCGTCGCGCGCGGCGACCCGGATTATTTCCCGCTGTTTGTCGGCAACTATGTACTGGGGGGCGGCGGTTTCGAGTCGCGTCTGATGAACGAAGTGCGCGAAAAACGTGGCCTTGCTTACAGTGTTTACAGCTATTTCATGCCGCTCAAACAGCCCGGCGCGTTCCAGATCGGCCTGCAAACAAGGAAGGATCAGGCCGATGAAGCGCTCAAGCTGGTTCGCGGCACGCTGGCGAACTTCATCGCCAACGGCCCGACCAGGCAGGAATTGCAGGCCGCCAAACAGAATATCATCGGCGGCTTTCCGCTGCGCATCGACAGCAACCGCAAGATACTCGGCTACCTGAGCGTGATCGGCTTCTACGATCTGCCTTTGTCCTATCTGGACGATTTCACGCACAACGTCGAAAAGGTCACGGTCGCGCAGGTCCGCGCTGCGTTCGCGCGCCACATCGATCCGATGGAAATGGCAACAGTGATCGTCGGCGCACCCGAAGAAAAGGCGGCCAAGTAACAAAGCGTATGAACAAGGTGAGGATAATCGGCGGCGAACTGCGCAGCCGCGTAATCAGTTTCCCGGATGCGGACGGGTTGCGACCCACCCCGGATCGCGTGCGCGAAACACTGTTCAACTGGCTGGGGCAAACGCTGTACGGCCGCGCCTGTCTGGACCTGTTCGCCGGAAGCGGCGCGCTCGGATTCGAAGCCGCATCGCGGGGCGCGGAAAAGGTCGTGATGGTGGAACTCGACCGCGCAGCCATGCGCGCGCTGCAGGACAATATCGGGAAGCTCGGCTGCGCAAATGTGTCCGTGCAGGGGCAGGATGGGCTAGAATTCGTGTTGCGGAATGCTGACAAGTACGATGTAATTTTCCTGGATCCGCCATTCCAGAAGGATTATCTGCCCAGACTGCTGGAAATCCTGCCCGAACGCCTGAACGAAAACGGCGTGGTGTATGTCGAGTCGGGCACCGCAATCGAGGTCCCGCCGTCCTGGCGAACGGTCAAGTCCGGCAAGGCCGGCCAGGTGCATTATCAATTGCTGAAAATTGCTTAAATCCATTTTGTTGGAAGGCAGGATGGACACGGCAATACGAAGTATTCGGGGCGGGCAATCCTGCCGCTCCGCGCTCCCGCACCGGAGGGCTGCGCCCCACCGCGTCGCGCGGGCATCGCAAGGAGCCGCGCATAGCCAGCGACTTGCCCGCTTGTGGGCTTAGTCGAATGGCTAGTAGTATCTTCAGTGAATGACGCAGGCATATCAGTTTGGTAGACCAGGAATGAGCGAGCATGCGACACCGTGATTCGCCAACAAAATGGATTCAATATGATTAAAGTTGTTTATCCGGGTACATTCGATCCCATCACACGCGGCCATGAGGACGTCGTCAGGCGCGCGTCCGGTCTGTTCGGCGAGGTCATCGTCGCGGTGGCCGAGAGCCGCGAGCAAACCCTGTTTTCACTGGCCGAACGGGTGGATATCGCGCTTGAAGTATTCGCTGATTTTCCCAACGTACGGGTGGAAGGTTTTAACGGCCTGCTGATGAACTTTGTGCAGGTGCATGATGCCCGGGTGGTATTGCGCGGGCTGCGGGCTGTGTCGGATTTCGAATACGAGTTCCAGCTGGCGGGCATGAACCGCAACCTGTACCCGGAAGTCGAGACGCTGTTCCTGACCCCTGCCGAACAGTACACCTTCATCTCGGCAACCATGGTCCGCGAAGTCGCGCGCTTCGGAGGCGATGTCAGCAACTTCGTATCGCCCTATGTGATGGAAAAATTGCAGCAAAAATACAGATTACCGCAGAATTGAATCTGCCCCGGAACCATTTAGATCAAGGAAGACCAGCATGGCCCTGATGATTACCGATGAATGTATCAATTGCGACGTATGCGAGCCGGAATGCCCGAACGATGCGATTTCGCAGGGCGATACGGTATATGTCATCGATCCGAACAAATGCACCGAATGCGTCGGTCACTACGATACGCCGCAATGCGTTGAAGTTTGCCCGGTGGACTGCATTCCGATGAACCCGGACTACCAGGAAAGCAAAGAGCAGCTTCAGGCCAAGTATGAAAAACTGATGGCCGAAAAGGGCAAATAGCCGTCCCGTCAGGGGCTCTTCCAGATACCCGTGATTGGTTTCGCATCGCGGCTCGCGCCCAGTGCGGGCAGACCGTAGAAGTCGAGCAGCGTGCGCAGCACGCTGTAGTGGTCGATGTGCTGCATGCTGATACCCCGCTTGACCATCGGTCCAGCCAGTATCGTGACGACATGATTCTCCGCTCGAAAGTTGTCTTCATCCCAGGTCAGTATCAACAGGCTGTTGTGCCTGAATGCCCAGGCGACATACGGCTCGATATTTCTCCTCAGCCAGCGGTCCGCTTCCTCGAAGCTGCCGTCGTGCATATCGTTGATCTGGTCCGGGATCACAAACGAGACTGTTGGCAGCCTGGAAAAATCCCGCGGAAAATCTGCGAAACGCCTGTTCAATCCTGCATCCAGCCGCGTGCCTTGCCAGCTGGCCGCGGGATTGTGCTTGCGCCGGTAGGTACCCGATGCGCAGACCAGGTCACCGGTTCTGGGCAATGACTCGGAATAAGTCGCAAAACCGAAACCCGCATCCAGCAGACGCGTTGCAAGATTGTCGCTGTTGAAAGTGTGCCTGCAGGAATCGTCTGTGACGCCCTGCGTGGAACCCGAAAACAGTGCCAGGTAATTCGGCAGACTGGGATGCGTGACACCATGCGAATCGGTGAACAGCATGCCACGCTTCGCCAGTGCGTGGACATAAGAATTATGGTTGCGCCGGTGCATGATCTGCCCAAAACCGTGGTTCTCCTCAATCACGATCACGACATGGTCGGGGCGCGGCATCTGCTCCGCCAGTACAGCGGGCGCATACAGCATCGTGGGCAGCAATACGGCAAGCAGGCTGCGCATCGTGATGCTCCGGTCAGACACGATGGCTATTTCCCAGCCTCCTCATCAATTTGCTTCTTCGAGGCCTCGGTCGCATCCTGCACCATCTGGTCAACAGCCTTGGCCTTTTCAAGTACTTCACGCTGCGGCGCGGCAATTTTCGGCTGAGTGGGTTTGTCGCAGGCGGCGAGCGTCAGCACAACGGCAAGCAAGATGTATTTCATGTTTCCTCCAATCCGGTAGTTTTGCCCGATCCGGCAAACCCGCAGAGACAATCCGATCTCACGGCTTAACCTCGTTTTCGGTGCAATTACTCTAGCACAATTACTTCTGGCAGGCCGGGCAGTAGAAACTGGAACGCTGCCCCTGCCTGATCTGCCTGACAGGCGTGCCGCAGCGGCGGCAGGGCTCCCCAGCCCGTCCATACACCCAGTAGTTCTGCTGGAAGTAGCCCGCCTCACCCGATGTGTTGACGAAATCACGCAGCGTGCTGCCTCCCAGCCTGATCGCTTCGGCAAGCGTTGCGCGAATTTCTTCAACCAGCCTAGCGCAGCGTGGTCGGCTGAGTTTTCCTGCGGCGAGCTGCGGCCTGATGCCGGCGCGGAACAGCGCCTCGTTCGCGTAAATGTTGCCCACTCCGACCACGACATGGTTGTCCATGATGCATTGCTTGATACTGACGCTGCGCCCGCGTGTGGCCTGGTAAAGGTAGTTTGCATCGAAATCTTTCTCCAGTGGTTCCGGACCGAGTGATGCGAGCAGCGGATGAGCAGCCGGATCGCCTTCATGCCACAGCACCGCCCCGAACCGGCGCGGGTCGCGCAATCGCATCAGCGTGCCATTGGCCAGCACCAGATCGAAATGATCGTGTTTGTCCGGTGGCGTATTCGCAGGCAGGATGCGCAGGCTGCCGGACATGCCCAGGTGCAGGATCAATGTGCCTCTGCCGCAATCCATCAGCAGGTATTTGGCGCGGCGTTTGAGCGATCGAATCGTTTGCCCGCGCAACAGCTTCGGCAGGCTTTTCGGGATCGGCCAGCGCAGGCTGCCGTTGCGGATAACTGCACCCTTGATCGTAAGCCCGGTCAGATGCGCGGCCAGTCCGCGCCGCGTGGTCTCGACTTCAGGAAGTTCAGGCATGGGCCAATAGGTCTAGGAACGGCGGCGCTTCCACCAGATATACCCCCCCGCTCCCGCCAGCAGCAGCGGCAACACCAGCAGGAAGATGCCGCTGATGATTTCGAGCTGCATTCTGCTCAGTTCCAGCTTGCTGTCTTTCGCTGGGCGCAATTTCTGCGTGATCAGGTGTTCCTCTCCGGCAAGCCAGTTCACCATGTTCAGGCCCAGATCGACATTGCCGCCATTGCCGGCAAAGCTGTTGGACAGGAACGCGCCGTTGCCGACCACCACCACGCGCTGATCGCGGTCGTTGATGCGTCGCTGCAGTGCGACCGCGATCACGACCGGCCCGCGCGTGTCTTGCCGCTTGTCAAAATGAAGTTTCGGCGATTTGCCTGTCGGCAGTGTCCGGCTCACCCAGCCGCGCGGCGCAACCTCGACCAGAGGGTGGTGTTGCCAGTTCGTCGCATCATTCGAAGCATCGTCACCAGAATCTGGCGTGCTCTCATCCCACAGCAGCGGACGGGCGGATGGAAACGCGGTGGTCAGGTCGAAATTGCGCGTGATCGCGCTGGGCGGGTAGTCGGCGGCCAGCGCCCAGTTGGCGGGTGCATTCATCTCCGCCGCAGCCGGGTCGATCACGAAGCCGGGCGGAAGCTGCAGGCCAAGCTTCTCGGCAAGCAGCTCCAGCCCGTGCAGTGGCCCCGGGTCCACCAGCCAGAGCAGGTTGCCGCCGCGATCGACATAACGGATGATTTTGTCCACTTCGCCGGGCAACAGGTCGACCTGCGGCTGGGTGATCACCAGCACGGTAGTATTTTGCGGAACTTGCTGGGCCAGCGCCAGGTTAAGGGCGGCGATGCGAAAACCGCTCTGCTTCAACTTTGCACCGAACACCGATCCGAGGTCGAAGTTGGCAATACCGTCGAGTTTGGGTTCGCCGTGACCTTCCAGATACATCACGGTCTGACCGCCGGCATGCGCGAGACGCAGCAGTGTAGAAGAAACGATTGCTTCGTTGATCTTGGTCAGGTGTTCGCTGCGTCCGTCGTATTCGATCACCATTTCGCCGTTGAAACGCACCTGTGCGGCGCGGGCCTTTTCGGTCTCCTTGGACGGATCGACAAATACAACTTTTATATCGGGCTTGTAACGCTGATACAGCGACAGAAAATTGCCGATGATCTTGCGTATGTCACCGAGCCGCGCATCCTGCTCGGTCGCATACACGGTGATCCTGACCGGGCCATCCATCTGCTTGAGAACCTCGATGCTGTCCGGGTCCAGGCTGTTGATGCTGTTGTAGGTGACATCGCGCTGCAGGTGATGTTTCGCTGCAAGGTAGCCCAGACCCGACGCAGCGCCCAGCACCAGCATCACAAACAGCAGATTGCGTATCACGGGATTGCGCGCGAATTCATGCATCATGGCTCACCCGTATCTGCGGTTGTTGTGCAGCCGCCTGATCGCCAGCAACAGGAACACTGCCGTGAACAGCACAAAATAGGCCGCATCGCTGCTGTCCAGCAGCCCGTCATTGAAATTCAGGAAGTGATGCAGCGGCGAGATCGCATGCCACGGCGAATCACCTGCTACCGCGCTGATGTCTGCCAGCCACAAGCCGAACAGCAACGCAAACGTGCCGATCGCGGCAATCACGGGTTGAGCGGTGAGAGCGGAAATGTACAGGCCCAGCGCGACATAACCGGCGGTGAGCAGGAACAGGCCGAGGATATTGCTCAGCAGCAGGCCGTTGTCGAGACTGGTGCCGAACGACAGGGTATACAGCATCAGCGGCACAGCGGCGATCAGCACGGCCAAAAACACCAGCAAGCCGAGGAATTTTCCAAGCACGATGTGCAGGCCGGAAAGCGGCGACGAGAGCAGCAGCGCAAGTGTCTGGTTGCGCCGCTCCTCCGCGATCAGGCGCATCGTGAACAGCGGCACCAGCATCATCAGCAGCAGCGCGACCGTGTTGAACATCGGTGCGGCGACCATGTTCGTCACCCCTGGCGGATTGGCGATCTTTGCTAGTTGCGGCTGGACTTCGAGAAATGCATCGAGCCGAGCAAGGAAGAACCACGCGAAAATGAATTGCAGCGCTGCCAGCACGAACCAGGTCGACGGCATCGCAAAAAGGCTGCGCAGCTCGCGCAGGGCAATCAGGCGGATCATCGTTCCGCTCCCGGGTCGGACGGACCGGGCTGCCGGTCGCCTGCAGCGGACCGGGCAACTGCTGCGGTTTCCGCATCGGTGATGCTGACGAACACTTCTTCCAGAGTGGCCTGCAGCGGGGTCAGTTGTTCAAGTTGCCAGCCCTGCTGTTCCGCCAGGGTCAGCAGCTCAGCCCTGGGATCGTGCTCCGGAGCATGCAGGACGCGGAATTGCGTATCGGAAAGCAGCTCGACGCGGGCTATGCCTTCGATGGACTCCAGAACGGCAAGCGGAGGCGGGTTGCGCAGGCCGACGACGAAACCGGATACGCTGCCGTGTTGCTGCATGTGCGCGCTGGTACCGCCGTAGATCAGCCTGCCCTGCTGCATGATCTCGATGCGATCGCAGATGCTCTCCACCTCGCCGAGCAGATGCGTGGAAAGAATAACGCTGCCCTGGTCGCCCAATTCGCGGATCAGACTGCGTATCTCGCGGATCTGCGCGGGATCGAGGCCGACCGTGGGTTCGTCCAGCACGATCACGTCGGGCTCGTGAATGATGGCCTGCGCGATGCCGACGCGTTGCTGATAGCCCTTGGACAGCGTGCCGATGATCTTTTTGCCGACCGCTTCCAGGCCGCAGCGCTGCCGGGTCCGCGCCAGTGCCGAGGCAACCCCGGCAGCCTTCATGCCGCGCAGGCGCGCCGCAAACACCAGGTAATCGTCGACACTGAGTTCACGGTACAGCGGCGGCGTTTCCGGCAGGTAGCCGAGATGTGCCTTGGCCTGCACCGGATGATGCAACAAATCGATGCCGCAGATGTCTATGCTGCAAAGGTTATCGCCGGCATCATCCGGCAACAGGCAGCCGGTCAGCATTTGCAGCGTGGTGGATTTCCCTGCACCGTTGTGCCCGAGCAGACCCAGCACTTCACCGCGCCTCAATTCAAGCGACACGCCGTGAACGACCTGGACATTGCCGAAGCGGCGCGCCAGGTTGCGCGCTGAGAGGGTAATTTCAGGAGCTGTGTTGGACAAGGATCAGGACCGTCGTTGTTGTGTGTTTCGGAAAAACCGGACATTCGCGGGTTCGCTGGAATGTGCGGCAACGCAGATGGCCGATATATTAGCAAGAAAATTTGCCCGCAACGCAGCATGCACGATGAATC
Source organism: Gallionella sp. (assembly GCA_022340615.1). Taxonomy (GTDB): domain Bacteria; phylum Pseudomonadota; class Gammaproteobacteria; order Burkholderiales; family Gallionellaceae; genus Gallionella. The sequence continues at coordinate 24,229 of JAJDNO010000006.1, forward strand.
CCGGATTTTTTGCTGCGCACCTGATCTAATTGGCTTCAATATAACTTATTATTACGTACCCATCACAAGCTGCATGCTCATGACCAAGTTGAAACCTCTCCTGCTCGCCTGCTTTCTGCTCAGCGCCTGTGCGCATGCCCCGGTGAATCGGGCCGTGCAACCGGATGCCGGGGACCAGGCGCAGACGAGCCAGCCAGAAGCGCCGCCTGAAGAAACAAGCGAAGCGCCACCGGAAGAATCCCGGATGGTGCTGCCCGACGTCAGTTTGAGCAGCGGCGTGCTGTATCAATACCTGCTTTCGGAAATTGCCGCCCAGCGCGGCGATGGCAAGGTTGCCGTCGATGGCAGTCTGGATCTGGCGAAAACAACGCGCGACCCGCGACTTGCGATGCGCGCCGCCAACATTGCGCTCAAGTTCGGCCAGCCCGACAAAGCTGCCGAGGCGTTCAGGATCTGGAGTGAAACCGATCCTTCATCGATGACGGCGAAACGCATGCTGTCTTCGGTATTGCTGCACATCGGCAAAATCGATCAGGCCCAAAATGAACTGGCCGGCCTGCTCAAGGCGGACGAAAAACATGTCGCGCAGAATTTCCTCCAGATTTATCAAATGCTGGCTTCCTATCCGGACCAGGCGGCTGCGCTGAAACTGATGCGCGAACTTGCTCAGCCGTATCCGCGCGTGGCTGAAGCCCATTGGGCCGTGTCACAACTGGCACATGCGTCCGGGAACGGCGAGCTTGCGCTGAAAGAGGCGCAGCGGGCACGCGATCTGCGCCCGGAGTGGAATATGGCGGTATCCCTTGAAGCCATGTTGCTGCTTAAAAAGGATCCCCAGCGTAGTCTGGATTTGCTGCACGACTACCTGTCCAGCCATCCTGATTCGCATGAAATTCGCATGCAGTACGCGCGCGAATTGCTCGATCAGAAGCAGTTCAAGGCGGCGAGGGAACAATTCCGTTACATGGCCGACAGGAATCCTGACAATCCCGAATTCACCTATGCGATCGCACTGATTTCGCTGCAACTGAACGATCTGGACAGTGCCGAGACTGAGCTCAAACAGTCGCTCAGCAAAGGCAAAAAGGACCAGGGTGCGGTGCTGTACTACCTGGGGCAGTTGAGCGAGGCAAAAAAAAGCGACGATGATGCAATTGCCTACTATCGCCGGATCAGGGATGGCGATTTTCTGGTGCCGGCACAGATACGCACTGCCTATCTGCTGGGCAAGCAAGGTCACCTTGCCGAAGCCCGGCAAGTGCTGCATGAAATACAGCCGGCCGACGATCAGCAACGCGCAAAACTGGCGATGATCGAGGCGCAACTGTTGCGGGAGGCCAGTCAGTTCGACGAGGCATACCAGGTGTTGGATCAGGCCCTGAAAAAACAACCCGAAGATATCGACCTGCTCTACGAAACCGCGATGATGGCCGACAAGATCGGCAAGCCCGGCGTGTTCGAGAAACTGATGCGCAAGCTGATCAGAATCAAGCCGGACTATGCGCAGGCTTACAATGCCCTGGGCTACGGCATGCTGGAACGCAACGAGCATATCCCGGAAGCGATGCAACTGGTGGAAAAGGCACTGCAGCTTGACCCCAATGACCCATCAATCATGGACAGCGTGGGCTGGGGCTACTATCGCAGCGGCAAGCTGGACGAGAGCATCAAAATGCTGCGGCGCGCATACGCGGGCGATGCCAACCCCGAAATTGCCGCACACCTCGGCGAAGTGCTGTGGATGCGCGGAGACAAGGACGAAGCGAAAAAAATCTGGCAGGACAGCCTCAAAAACAATCCCGGGAACGAGCCGCTGCAGGCGGTCATCAGGAAATTCGATCCGTGATGCGGCGCCTGCCGGCTTTGCGCTTACTGGCATTTCTGGGCGTGTGCGGGCTGAGCGGATGCGCGCTGCTCCCCTCTCCTGCTTCAACGGGGGCGCGTCCGGCACATCTCGATGCTGCCTCGTTCGCGGTGAACGGCCGGATTTCGATCAACCACGACGGCGAGCGCCATTCCGCCGGGTTGCACTGGACACACCGCGGACAATCCGATGAAATCCTGCTGCTCACTCCGCTCGGCCAGACCGCGGCGCGGATATTTCGCGACGCACACACCGCAACACTGGACAATGGCGACAGACACTACCAGGCTGGCAATGTGGAAGCGCTGATGGAAGATGTGCTGGACTGGCATTTGCCGCTGAACGGCCTGCACCAATGGGTGCTGGGACTGCCGGACAGCGGCAGTCATGCGGAAATCACCCGGGACGACAAGGGCCGCATCAGCGAACTGCAGCAGGATGGCTGGGATGTGCATTACTTGCGCTACGACGACAACTTGCCGGCGCGCCTGAGGCTTAGCCGCGAGCATTTGACGCTGCTGTTGCTGATCGACCAGTGGCAATGGAATCCGAATTGAGTCCGATAGCCGGCCAGCCGGTATGCCGCGCTTTTGATTCTGCGCCGACCGCAACCATTGACCGCTAAACTCCGGGTTAGCCGGAAACCGGATTATTCGAGATGAAACTCTCCTGCCCCGCACCCGCAAAATTGAACCTGTTCCTGCATGTCGTCGGGCGCAGGCCGGACGGTTACCACTTGCTGCAAACCCTGTTCCGCTTCATCGATCTGCAGGACACACTGCACTTCAGCCTGCGCAACGACGGCGATATCTGCCGCAGCAATGTACTGGAAGGCGTGCCGGAAGCGCAGGATCTGTGCGTGCGTGCGGCGCGCCTGCTGCAAAGCGAGACCGGTTGCGTTGCGGGTGCCGACATCACGATCGATAAGCATATCCCGATGGGCGGCGGGCTGGGCGGCGGGAGTTCCGATGCTGCAACCACGCTGATCGCGCTGAATCGCCTGTGGTCTCTGGGTTTGACGCGTGCGCGCCTGATGGAACTGGGCTTGCGCCTGGGAGCAGATGTACCGGTATTCATTTTCGGTGAAAATGCGTTTGCCGAGGGGATCGGCGAGCAGTTGCAGGCTTTCCCCTTGCCTGATGCGTGGTATCTAGTGCTGTTCCCCCCGGTGCAGGTGCCGACCGGGCAGATTTTTGCACATCCAGAATTGACACGGAATGCAGATTCCATCACAATGCGCGCCCTTTTGGAGCGGGAAAATAGCGTCCAGCGGGAGTTTCGCAACGATTTGCAGCCGGTAGTGTGCGAACTCTACCCGGAAGTGGCGCGTTACATCGCCAGTATTGACAATTTGCGGGCCAAAAACGGTTCCGGCAAGGCGATGATGACCGGTTCGGGAGCTTGCGTTTTCGCCGAATTCGGCAGCCGCAAGCAGGCCGAAGCAGTGATGAGACAGCTGCCCCGCGGAATGCGCGGTGTGGTAGCACAAGGTTTATCCAGGCATCCGTTGCATGATTGGGTGCCGGAGTAAGGCAACACCGGCAAACCTGCGCAAACAGGTTATTGGTAATGGTGGCCGTTTTATTGGGGAGTCGCCAAGTGGTAAGGCACCGGATTTTGATTCCGGCATTCGCAGGTTCGATCCCTGCCTCCCCAGCCAGTTTTCTGAGTAAATATTGAGGGATTGACGTGTCCTACGACAGCTTGATGGTGTTCACCGGCAATGCCAATCCTAGGCTCGCTGAATCAGTCGCCAAGTATCTGCAGATTCATCTGGGGCGGGCCACGGTGGGCCGCTTTTCGGACGGCGAAGTCCAGGTCGAGCTGCTTGAGAATGTGCGCGGCAAGGATGTGTTCGTGTTGCAATCCACCTGCGCGCCGACCAATGACAATTTAATGGAAGTGCTGGTGATGGTGGATGCGCTGAAGCGCGCTTCGGCCGGTCGCATTACCGCCGCGATGCCGTATTTCGGCTACGCTCGCCAGGATCGCCGCCTGCGCTCGGCACGGGTTGCGATTACCGCCAAACTGGTGGCCGACATGCTCTCCAGCGCCGGTGTGGACCGTCTGTTGACGATGGACCTGCATTCCGACCAGATACAGGGTTTTTTCGATATCCCGGTGGACAACATATACGCCAGCCCGATCCTGCTGTCGGACGTGTGGAAGCATGATTACCCGAACCTGATCGTGGTCTCCCCGGACGTCGGAGGCGTGGTTCGTGCCCGGGCGCTGGCGAAACAGCTTGATGCAGACCTGGCAATTATCGACAAGCGCCGCCCAAAACCTGGAGTGGCGAAAGTAATGAACATCATCGGTGACGTGGCAGGCAGGACCTGTTTGATCATGGATGATCTGGTGGATACCGCCAACACGCTGTGCGAGGCGGCAAACGCGCTCAAGGAAAAAGGCGCAATGCGCGTGCTGGCCTATTGTACCCATGCGGTGCTGTCGGGTCCGGCGATCGAGCGCATCGAAAACTCCGCGATGGATGAACTGGTCGTTACCGACACCATTCCGCTGAGCGAGGCAGCGCGCAATTGCAAGCGCATCCGCCAGTTGAGCACGGCCGAATTGCTGGCTGAAACGATACGCCGCATCAACAGCGAAGAATCGGTGAGCTCGCTGTTTACCGAGTAAACAGGAGCTCACCGAATGAGTAATCAAGCGGCAGCCATGTTGGTTGCTGCAACACAGGGATCGTCTGGTCGCGGTCGATCCTGTTTAGGGAATCTCTAAAAATTCAGAGTTCGCCCAAATGCAAGACGCGAAAAAAATTTCGCCACGCGCATATTTAGATATATGCAAGCAAGAAATTTTTCTCGTAACGCAGCAGTTGGGATGAAATCTGGGTTTTGAGAGGTTTCCGTTATTTGGAGAAGTGAAATGACAATTGAGATCAATGCAACAATTCGTAAGGCGCAAGGTACGGGTGCGAGCCGCCGTCTGCGTAACGCCGGCCGCGTGCCAGGTGTTGTGTATGGCGCGGGTGACGTGAACATGATCGAACTGGATCACAACGAGCTGTACTACAAACTGCGTGCAGAAGCATTCCACGCATCCATCCTGACGCTGGTTCTGGATGGCAAGAAGGAATCCGTGCAGCTGCGCGATTTCGTGATGCATCCGTTCCGCCAGCAGGTCCAGCACATCGATTTCCAGCGCGTGGATGAAAAGAAAAAAATGCACATCAAGGTCCCGCTGCACTTCATCAACGAAGAAATCGCCCCCGGCGTCAAGCTGGGTGGCGGCAAGATCAGCCACGTGCTCCATGAGCTGGACATTACCTGTTTGCCCAAGGATCTGCCGTCCTTCATCGAAGTGGATCTGGGGACGCTGGAACTGGGTCATTCCGTGCACGTGGCCGACCTGAAACTTCCGGCTGGCGTGGAAGTTTCTGCACACGGCACTCATACCGCCGAGGCTGTGGTCGCAGTGGTACAGGTACCGCGCGGCATGGTGGAAACCGAAGCGACGGCTGCCGCTGAGCCTGCTGCTGAGGCAGCGGCTCCTGCGGCTGAACCGGAAGGCAAGAAGTAAACAAGGGTACATCCTTGCAAAACCCGCCAGTGCTGATATGAGCATGGCGGGTTTTTTTATTCAGGCGGTAACAAAACGACATGGCAGCGATACGTTTGATTGTTGGCCTCGGCAACCCGGGGCGGGAATATGAATCCACCCGGCATAACGTCGGCTTCCTGTGGGTCGACGAACTTGCTCGGCTGCAAAATCTGGGATTCAGAAGCGAGGCAAAGTTTCACGGCCTTACCGCGCGGGGCCAGTTGCATGGACACGAAGTGTTGCTGCTCAAGCCGCAGACCTTCATGAATGTCAGCGGCCGATCGGTCGGCGCGCTGGTGCAGTTCTACAAAATACCACCCGAAGAGATGCTGGTCGTGCATGACGAGCTGGACCTGCCACCCGGCGTGGCGCGCCTGAAAATCGGCGGTGGGCACGGCGGGCACAACGGTCTGAAGGATATCATTGCGCATCTCGGAAGCCGGGATTTCTGGCGCTTGCGCATCGGCATCGGTCACCCCGGCGACCGCAGCGAAGTCAGCAACTATGTGCTGAATGACCCGCGCCGTGAAGAGCGGGAATTGATAGACGAGGCCATGCAAAAAGCGCAAAGCATCGCGCATCTGGTCATTGAAGGAAAAACCGAAGCGGCAATGCTGAAGCTGCATAGCAGTTGAGAGGCCAGGTGCAAGATGAAAGGTTCAAGTTTGAGCCGGATACCTTGCGCCTTTCATCTTGCACCTTGTATCTGAATCTTTAGAAAGAGATAAAACATGAGTCTGAAATGCGGAATCGTCGGCCTGCCCAATGTGGGCAAATCCACCCTGTTCAATGCGCTGACCAAGGCGGGCATCGCGGCGGAAAACTATCCGTTCTGTACCATCGAACCAAACGTAGGCATTGTAGAGGTGCCGGATCCGCGCATGGATGAGCTGGCGAAGATCGTCAAGCCGCAGCGCATCCAGCCAGCCATCGTCGAGTTCGTCGACATTGCCGGGCTGGTGGCGGGCGCGTCCAGAGGCGAAGGATTGGGCAACCAGTTTCTCGCCAACATCCGCGAGACCGATGCCATCGTCAACGTGGTGCGCTGCTTTGACGATCCCAACGTGGTACATGTGGCCGGCAAGGTCGATCCGATTTCCGATATCGAAGTCATTCTGACCGAACTGGCATTGGCCGACCTCGCGGTGGTGGAACGCACGATCCAGCGCGACAGCAAGAAGGCCAAATCGGGCGACAAGGAAGCGCAGAAGCTGGTCGCCCTGCTGGAACGCATGCTGCCGCACCTGAACGAAGGAAATCCCGCGCGGACTTTCGGTTTGAGCGATGAAGAAAAGCAGCTCGTCAAGCCGCTGTGCATGCTCACCATCAAGCCTGCGATGTACGTGGGCAACGTGCTGGAAGACGGTTTCGAGAACAATCCCCACCTCGACCGCCTGCGCGAACATGCGGCAAAGGAAGGCGCGCCGGTGGTCGCGCTGTGCGCGAAGATCGAAGCCGAACTGGCCGATCTGGACGATGCCGACAAGAAGGAATTCCTCGCCGACCTCGGTCTCGAAGAGCCGGGATTGAACCGCCTGATCCGCACGGGTTACGATCTGCTCGGCCTGCAGACCTATTTCACCGCCGGGGTCAAGGAAGTGCGCGCCTGGACCATACACAAGGGCGACACCGCACCGCAGGCAGCCGGCGTGATCCATACCGATTTCGAGAAGGGTTTCATCCGCGCGCAGACCATTTCTTACGCCGACTTCATCGCCTGCGGCGGCGAGTCTGGCGCGAAGGAAAAAGGCAAGATGCGCGTTGAGGGAAAGGATTACGTGGTGCAGGATGGCGACGTGATGAATTTCCTGTTCAACGTCTGAACCGTTAACCAATTACACTCCGGCCTTCGGGTATGCGCATATACAGGAAATTCCTCGATGGCGTACCCGAATACCTCGCGCGCCATTACTGGTGGGCCTACCTGTGGGACTGGGGAATCTGGTTCTTCGATCATCAGCCCGTCATCAATGCCATCCTGTTCCGCCAGTACGACAGTCTGCTGGAAAAGACGCTGGCCCGGATCGAAACCAGGCCGGACGCAAGGCTGCTGCAGCTGACCTGCGTATACGGGAAACTCACGCCATCGCTGCTGTCGCTTGCCCGGAATGAAGTTCACCTGTGCGATATCGCCACCGGCCAATTGCAGCTGGCAGACCGCAAGACGCGCGGCTACGCGGCCCGTCGCCACCTGGCGCGCATGAATGCCGAATGTCTGGCTTATCGCAAAGATGCGTTCGATCAGGTGATCGTGTTTTTCCTGTTCCACGAAATGCCCGCCGATGCCAGGCAGCGGACCTATGCCGAGATCGCTCGGGTGGTTCGTCCGGGCGGTTCGGTGCTGATCACCGAATATGCCGAAACGCCGTTGCGGCACTGGCTTTACCGCTTCCCGCCGTTCCGCTGGCTGCTCGGATACCTGGAGCCGTTCCTGCCGGGATTCTGGCGTGAAAACGTCGCGGAAAAGCTGTCCGTTGCGCTCGGCCTGAACGGCAAGGCGCCGGAGGGTGTACCTGAGGTGGAATTCTGTTTCTCGGATTTCTATCGCATCATGCGCTTCAATATCGCCGCACACTGATACTGCTCGTGTCGCCGGAGCCGGCTGCGCAATACATGCCCGGTCAATCCTTGAGCAGCCATTCCTGCAGGAAAGCCCATTGCTCGAGTTCGCGCGCGGCAATGTGCGGAGGCAGGTCGAACAGCGATTTCCCCTCGAATGCCGCATTCACATATACCTGCGTCTCGCGCAAATAGGCAAGTATCGGCAATTCCAGGGTGGCGAGGAAATGTTCCAGGGCCCAGGCGGCCTTGGTGCGCATTTCCATGCGCATGCCGACCACACCGATATGGCAGTGGCTGCTGCGCACCTTCTTTTCTTCCGCAAGCGCTTTCAGGAAATCCAGGCTGGCCTGCAGGTCAAACAGGGAGGGTGCGACGGGTACGACGATTTTGCTGGCCAGCTTCAGCGCATGTGAGAGATTCTTGCCATGCAGCCCGGCGGGCGAATCGATCACCAGCCAGTCGCTGCGTTGCGCTTTGTCTTTTCTGGAAACCAGCATGTGTATCGGCGGAAGATCGGCGGGGCGCGTTGCGATCCACAGTGCGGCTGACTGCTGGCGATCCAGATCCAGCATGGTCACGCGCGCTCCGCGGCTGGCCAGAAAACCGGCAATATTCACCGACAACGTGGTTTTTCCGCTGCCGCCTTTCGGATTTGCGACCAGTATGGTTTTCAAATGCCATTCTCCTTGCTGAATCGTAAAACGAATGCAGGAATTTCCCAATGCCCGGTTCGGCATGCGCCCATTACACAGCAACAGGCAAGCTTTCGGTTTGGCCTTCCCGGTGCCGCGCAGTGGCCAAGGCCTTGAATGTTGGGTTATTGAGGCGAAAATGATACCATCGCGCAACGTTTTTATTCAAAACAATATGGCTGGCTTTTTCGGGGAACGGTATGGCAGGACATAGCAAATGGGCGAACATCCAGCATCGCAAGGGCAAGCAGGACGCCAAACGCGGCAAGATATTCACAAGACTGATCAAGGAAATCACCGTGGCGGCACGGATGGGCGGCGGAGACCCGGACGGCAACCCCCGCCTGCGCCTTGCAATGGACAAGGCCTATGCCAACAACATGCCCAAAGACAACGTCGAGCGCGCGATCAAGCGCGGCAGCGGCGAACTTGACGGGGTGAATTACGAAGAATTGCGCTACGAGGGCTACGGCATCAACGGAGCCGCGGTCATGGTCGATTGCATGACCGACAACAAGACACGCACCGTGGCCGACGTGCGCCATGCTTTCTCCAAATACGGCGGCAACCTCGGCACCGACGGCTCGGTGTCGTTCCTGTTCAAGCACTGCGGCCAGATGATCTTCGCGCCCGGCACGGACGAGAACGGCCTGATGGAAGTGGCGCTGGATGCCGGCGCGGAAGACATCATCACCAATGACGATGGCAGTATCGAGGTGATCACATCGCCGTATGATTTCGTCAATGTGAAGCAGAAACTGGAGGCGGCGGACTACAAGCCGGAGTTCGGCGAAGTAATCATGAAACCGGCCAGCGAAGTGGTCTTTACCGGCGAAGATGCGGTCAAGATGCAGAAATTGATCGATGCGCTCGAGGACCTGGATGATGTACAGGAAGTCTACACGACGGCGGTGATCGAAGAATGAAAACCATTCTGGAAACTATTGCGCTTCACATAACCTTGTTGCGCGCCAGTTCGCAATCCTCATGTACTCGTATGCACACTCCGGTTGCTCAGTGCCACGCGCCTCGTTATGCATGCGCTCATGACGTTTCCAGAACGGTTTACTGAACATGCGTATCCTTGGCATCGACCCGGGCCTGAGAGTGACCGGTTTTGGTGTGCTGGACAAGGACGGGCAGCAATTGAGCTACGTTGCCAGCGGCTGCATCAGGACACCGGACGGCGACTTGCCGGAAAGACTGAAGGCCATCCTGAATTCCATGGGTGAAGTAATCACCAGGCACCAGCCCCATCATGTCGCGGTGGAAAAAGTGTTCGTCAACGTCAACCCGCAATCCACGCTGTTGCTCGGCCAGGCACGCGGCGCGGCGATTTGCGCGGCAGTACTTGCCGACCTGCCGGTGGCCGAATACACCGCCCTGCAAGTGAAACAGGCCGTGGTCGGAAATGGCCATGCCGACAAGGAACAGGTGCAGCAAATGGTGCAGCGGCTGCTGAAACTGTCCGGTACCCCTAGCCCCGATGCGGCTGATGCGCTGGCCTGCGCGATCTGTCATGCTCATGGCGGACAGGGGTTGGGGACACTGGCCACCGCGGGATATCGGATGAAAAACGGGAGACTGGTTTGATTGGAAGACTGACGGGAATATTGCTGGAAAAAAACCCGCCGCAGATATTGCTGGATGTGCAAGGCGTGGCTTACGAACTGGATGTGCCGATGAGCACGTTCTACAACCTGCCGGTTCTGAATGAAAAGGTGGTTCTGCACACGCAACTCGTCGTGCGGGAGGACGCTCACCTGCTGTACGGGTTCCTGAGCAGCGAAGAACGCACCGCATTCCGCCAGTTGCTCAAGATCAGCGGCGTCGGCCCTAAACTGGCATTGTCGGTGCTGTCCGGACTGAGCCTGGATGATCTGGCCATGGCAGTGGCGAACAAGGAGGCAGGCCGACTCAACAAGATACCCGGCGTCGGCAAAAAGACTGCCGAACGGTTGCTGCTGGAATTGCAGGGGAAATTCGAAGCAACGGGTGCTGGTGGCTCGCAGCAAGGCGCGCCTGTCTTATCTACCGGCAACGACATCGTCAATGCACTGTTGGCGCTGGGTTACAACAGCAAGGAAGCCGACTGGGCAATCAGGCAATTGCCCAAAGACACAGACGTGTCGGACGGCATCAGACAAGCCCTCAAGCTGCTTTCCAAAAGCTGACCTCATCCGGGCGGTGGTACATGCCGCTCCGCACGTTGCATATCGTCTACTTGTTGATGCCCGGCGGATAAAAACCGTTTTTCATGACCAGCTTCAGGCGCTCGCCGAATTCCTGTGCAAAGTGCCGCATCGCTTTTGCGGCCTCGACCTCTCCGGTGGCTCGCTCGAAGCTGTCGGCCATGGACAGCAGGTTCTGGTGATAGAACTGCTTCATCTCGTCGACCATCATGTCCTTGGTCCACAGGTCGATGCGCAGCGTGTTCCTTTCATCGGTATCCCAGAGCGCAATCATCACCGCTTTGCTGGTGCTTTGCTTGTTCGCATCGGAAGCGCTCCACTCGATGTTTTGCGGCACCTTCTTCTCGTCGAGGGTGATGGTAAATTTTATTTCTGATTGTTTCATTGCGGACTGTCACCTGTAATATCCCCGGTCCGGGATGTGTAATTGTTGAAAAAAGGATGGACAATCGATTGCCTCTGTTGCGGCTGGCAGGGCCCGGCCCGCTTACTGGCTGACCTCCTGCATCCCCGGCTGGTATATTTTAACGTTGTTCCGGCCATTTTTCTTCGCGTGATACATCGCGATGTCTGCGCTCTTGACCAGCAGCTTTTCATTTTTGCCGTGCTGCGGGTAGACGGCTACACCGATACTCGAGCCGATTCCGAGCGTATTCCCGGCCAGCTCAAACGGCTGGTTCAGCGAAATCCGGATTTTCTCCCCGACCTTGCTTGCATCCGCCGCCGATTCGATGGAAGGCAGCAGAATCACGAACTCGTCGCCGCCGATCCGCGCGGCCGTGTCGGAATCGCGCAGGCAATCCTGGATGCGTGTCGCGACTTCCTTCAGCAGCAGATCACCGATGCCGTGGCCGTATGTATCATTGACCGGCTTGAACTTGTCCAGGTCAATGAACATCAGCGCCAGATGCTCCCTGTTCCGCTGTGCGGCAGCGATCGCCTGGTGCAGGCGGTCTTCGAACAGCGCCCGGTTGGGCAGGTGGGTTAGTGCATCGTACTGCGCCATGTGCTTCATGTGTTCCTCGATATCCTTGCGCTCGGTGATATCGGTGGAGATGCCGCACAAGGCATGGATACTGCCGTCTTCACGCCGCAGCGGCAGCTTGACCGACAGAAAAACTTCGGTCACCCCGGTAAGAATATTGAGGCTGGTTTCTTCGATCTGTATCGTCTCCCCGTTCTGCAGGACCCGCAGATCATCCTTGCGCATGCTGTCCGCCGTTTCCGCATCGAAAAACTTGTAGTCATCAAAGCCGACGATTTCCTCCATCGGCGCATCGAAGCGCTCGCGCAGCAGGCGGTTGGCAAACAGGTATCGCCCCTGCGTGTCTTTCGTGTAGATGTACGCGGTGACGTTTTCCAGGATATCGGAGAACAGCTTCTTGCTGTCCTTGAGTGCCTGGTCGGCATAGCTGCGCCCCAGCGCGACTTCGGCAAGATTCGCGGTCTGCTCGATCAGCCGGATTTCCTCTTCGCTCGGCCGGTGCGCCTGGCGATGGTAGATTGCGAAGGTGCCGAACACCCTGCCGGAAACCGAACTGATCGGCTCAGACCAGCATGAGCCCAGTCCTGACATGCCGGCAAGTTCCCTGTAGGGCAACCAGTAAGGGTGGGTGAAAACGTCTTCAACGATGACGCGCTGCCCGGTAAATGCCGCCGTGCCGCAGGAACCCGCGCCGATGCCGATCTCGATTCCGTCGATCGCGTCATTGTATGAAGCGGGCAGACTGGGCGCAGCCCCGGTGTATAGGCGATTGCCGTCGTTGCCGACCAGCATGATGCTGCAAAGCATGCCAGGATGCTCCTGCTCAACGCCGAGCACGATCGCCTCGAGTACCGCGGCGAGCGGTGCGCCGTGGGCAAGCAATTCCAGCACATGGTTGCGGGTATGTTCCCGCCGAGCCGATTGGTCGCGGTCGGCAGCGTCTCGAACTTGCCTGCGCTTGATCATCACCAGAAAGAAGGCGGCGGCCACGATGCCGCCGGCCAGCAACAGGGAAAGCGCTAACACCGTCCGGTACTCCTTTGTACCGCCGCGCTGCACGGCGCAACCGGCGGCACCCGAATCGGGAAACGATTGACGAATGGCATAATAGGTGCGGATTCAGCAGCCGCGGTAACCAGGAAATTCATGCTACCACAGGATCGCGATACGAAAAAAGCCGCACCGGTATCGCTGCGTGGAATGTCTGCGTCTCCAGCTAACGCAGCGTGAGCAAATGAATGTTTTCCCGCAACCGGGTCAGGCCGCGATCCCGAAAGCGCTGGTTTTGTTCGAGCACGTCCAGTTGAGCGAGTATGCGCACTTCGGCATGGTCGCGATAGAGCGCTTCAACTTCGTCTGATGAAACGGAAAACGGCGGACCCTGCATTTCCGCCTGCGGATAGTCCACCGTAACGAGCAGGATTTGCGTCGCCGGCGGCAGGATGTTCACCAGATGTCGGACGTAGCGTTCGCGCATTTCCGGCGGCAACGCAATCAGGGATGCCCGGTCGTACACCGCAGCCACGTTTTTCACGTCATCCTTGCCCAGGTCAAAAAAATCACCGCACAGGATGCGGATGCCATCCGCCTCGCACCGGTCGAATTTCCCGGATGTTTCGTGCTGCGGGTTGTAACCGTTTTCGCTGAAGAATGCCTGCACCGCAATCGCGCTCAGCTCCACTCCCAGGACTGGGTGGCCCTGATCACGCAGCCACAGCATGTCCAGGCTTTTGCCGCACAGCGGCACGAATACAGCCTTGCCTGCTGCAAGGTGCAGATCCTGCCAGTACTGGCGCAAATACGGGTTGAAATCGTTCTGATGAAAACCGGTTTCTTCCCGCTCCCAGCGTTCCAGCCAGAATTCCTTTTTCAAATTGTCATCTCCGAACAGGACGGGGCATTGCCAAAGATGGGGATACACCCGGTGAAAGCGCCAAACCCTGATATGACGGCCAGAACGACTGCCGCCTCGGGGCGCACCGGGAATGGCGTCCCTCCCTCAACTCAATGCGCAATGAAGATAAACCAGATCAGGCCGCTGACCACCAGAAACACCGCGGTGAAAATGATCAATTTTTGCAGTAAGTCCATATATTCTCCAGATCAGCATGTCTTGTATGTAAATCAGAAAGCGCTTCCCGGCAACCGGGCGTCACCATGGAATCAGCTTGCCATCATAACTGAAAAATTTTCCGGAGTCGGCAGGCGAGAATCCGGCTATCAGTTTCCGCATCCCGGATACGCTTTGTTCGGCAGAGATCATCGCATTCGGCCCGCCCATGTCGGTCCTGACCCAGCCAGGATGGAACACGACGGCAATGATGCCAAACGGTTTCAGGTCGATTGCCAGGCTTTTCACGACCATGTTGACCGCCGCCTTGCTGGAACGATAAAGATAGCTGCCGCCACCGCTGTTGTCCGCAATGCTGCCCATTTTGCTGGTGATCGTCACGATGGTCTTTTGCGTGCCGCGCGCGATTTGCGCGGAAAATGTCTCGGCCATCTTGAGCGGTGCCATGGTATTGATGCGGAACGCCTCTATCCATTCAGCATAATCGGTATGGCCAAACCCGCTTTTATCCGAATCCGGATAGATACCGGCGTTGTTGATCAGCAGGTCTATCGATTCTTCGGCCAGCATCTGCCCGAGCCGGTCGATCTCCACATGATCCTCGACATCAAGCGCATGGACCACTATCCGTCCCGGATTCAGTGATGCCAGTTTGTTCAGTTCATCGGATTTTTCGGGATAGCGGCAGCACGCCAGAACACGCCAGCCATCAGCTGCGTATTGCCGGCAATATTCCAGCCCGATTCCGCGGTTGGCGCCGGTGATCAAGGTGGTTTTCACAGCAGTCCTCCGTTGTTGTTCAGGTTTCAAGCAATACCGTGCCGTTCAGGGCTTGACGAAACGCAATGCAAACTTGTCCGTCGGGATCGTCATGTTGAAGAAGGCCTGGTCGCGCGGGTCGGCCGGATTCTTCATGAAATATCCTTCCTTTTCCAGTTTGAATCCTGCTTTCCGTTCCTCGTCCAGCACCACCTTCTCATCGATACGGTGCAGCGTTTTAGCCACCGAAATACCGCTGCCCGGCTTGGCCGAGTGATCCAGTATAACCAGGTGCCCTCCCCGTTTCAGCGCATCGAACAGATGCCGGTTCATCTTTTCCCGGTCAACCGGCATATAGGCGATATCGTGGTAATTCATGATCAGGGTGATCAAATCCAGCTTCGGCGCATTGATCGGCACCGGATCTTCAAAAGGCCGGGCAACCGGTTTGATGTTGGACTGGGGGTGCATGGAAAGACGCGTCTGCAAAGCCTGTCCGATCTCGGGACCCTGCGCCCAGACCGTCCCCTTGCTGCCGACAGCCAGAGCAAGCAACTGCGTGGTATAGCCGCCGCCTGCCGAAACGTCCAGCACATGCATGCCGGGGCGCACACCGGAAAACTGCAGGAACTCGAGCGGCTTGCGGTTCGCATCGGCACGCCTGTCAACCTCGGTCCGTACCGGGCTGGCGACTGCCTGCCGGTAGATTTTGTTCAGTGCCTCAGGAGTCTCAGACCGTGACGATGCATAACTGGTCGCCGAGCATGCCAGTCCCAGGCTGGCAAACATCACCGCGAACCATCGAAAGCTCCGGCTTGATTGTAATCCCGACATACACCCTCCTTTAAACGATATTCCCAGCATGCAAAGCGGGTGTTTACCCGCCTTCCCGGACATCCCCAGGAAGCAGGAAAAAGTATACCCCGCCATGTGCTTCTTCTGCCAAACGATAAGTTTTGTAACAAAATTCAGTTGCAGCTTCTGTGCTGTCCGACGTTTCGGTCGCGCCAGACGGTGTTGATCCGCCAGATCGGGCGCCGCCATCCGTTCACATTGTGTAATATCTGCCTGAAATGGCCAATCTTGAGCGAAAATTCATCGGGCTGCGCAGCCTCTCCTCTTATTGCCTGTTGTCAGGCGCGATACTTCTGTGCTCTTTGAATGCGCTGGGTGCAGAACCGACTGCCGAACAACCGCAATCGACCGGCATTTTGGTCTCCATGGATGCGTCGCGCGATTATTTGTCCGGAAAGATTACCGGCTTTGCGGCCGCAATGGACCGATTTTTCGGCAATGATCGCAATTATCAGGAAACCAACAAAAGCGTCGTTCAGCTGGACCTTTCCAGGGCGACCGGATATGGCGGGGACCGCAAGCTCGTGCTTTCGGCGAGGGCCAATCTGAACCTGCCCTCGACGGAAAAGAAATTGCATCTGCTGATCGAGTCCAACCCGGATCAGAACTTCAGCGGCGAGCCGACGACGACCCAGAATACCGCGATCAACAACCAGATTTCAGCGCCCCAAAGTTATGGCTTGGCATTGCGCTACGAAAAAGTAAGAGAGGAATTGCGGGCATTGCACATCAGTGCTGATGCCGGGCTTAAATTCCAGGGGATACACGTCGATCCCTTCATGCGCGCCAGAACCAGCTACTCGATCCCGTTCGATACCTGGCGGATGAAAGCAGCCGAATCCGTGTACTGGTTCAACACCATCGGTCTGGGTGAAACCACCCAGGTCGACTTTGAACACGTGGTAAGCGAACCGGTCCTGTTTCGCGCAACCAGCAATGCCACCTGGCTGAAAGACAAACAGAACTTCGACCTGCGCCAGGATTTTACCTTCTACCAGACCCTGAACGAGCGAACTGCGCTGCTTTATCAGGCAAGCGCAATCGGCGTCAGCAATCCGCAGGTCGAACTGACCGAAAATATCCTGCAGGTTCTGTATCGTTACCGCTTGCACCGGCAATGGATGTTCTTCGAGTTGAACCCGCAACTGATATTCCCGAAGGTGAATAATTTCAGGTCCAGCTTTGCGCTGACCATGCGCCTGGAAATGCTGTTCGACCAGTCCAGGTGAGACCGGGGGATTATCTTCCCTTCCTGAACCGCTCGATCTCGCGGCGGTCGCGCTTGGTGGGCCTGCCCTTGAAGAAAAACGGCTGCGGCTGCGACTTTAGCTGCGCGGCGATCTCCTCCCTGCGCTGGCGGCTGGCATCGGTTTCGCGATACAGCTTTTGCGCCTGTGCGGCCGGTCCGCGCCGGTTGGACAATGCGATCACCTCGACGATGAACTGCTTCTGGCCGATATTGATGGTGACCATATCCCC